>NZ_BORE01000013.1:0-155544 GCF_018333015.1 Bacillus sp. J14TS2
TTTTTGGATTCTTGAAGGCTAATTTGGGTTTCACTCGTTTCTCCGTACGAGGAAAACCCAAAGTGGAAAATGAATTGGGATTCGCCTTAATGGCAGTGAATCTGAGAAGATACACTGCCTCTAGCCGTTTTTTTATGTATCTACTTATAAATGATTTCAAAAAAGATGGATTTCGCATCAAAACTCGATGTGGAATCCATCTTTTTTTATTTTTGGCTAGTTATGTCCCAGCCTCTTTCATTTTGGAAAAGAACCGATTTAAATGAATGGCCTTGATTTTCAAATTCTTAAGGTAATCTTCAGGTAGCTTTCAGGAGGGTGCAAGGTTCCCTTTCTATACTTATGTTAATCATAATTATATGGAGGAAAATGACACGATGAATAAGCCAATTATAGTAAAGACAAAAAATTTAACCAAAATGCATGGCACTGTTAAAAGTGTAAATAAGGTTGATCTTTATGTACCAGAAGGCGAAATTTATGGTTTTTTAGGGCCAAATGGTGCAGGGAAAACAACAACGATAAAAATGTTATTAGGTCTAATTAAGCCATCAGAAGGAGACATTCAGGTATTTGGAAAAAATATTCGTAAATCTCGGTCAGCAATTTTACAAAATACGGGTTCATTAGTTGAATCCCCCTCTTATTATGGACATTTAACGGGATTAGAGAACATGCTCGTTATGAAACGGCTTAGAAATGTCCCGATGAAGAATGTGGATGAAGCCTTTCGTATTGTCAGACTAGACAAGCAAAAGGATAAGAAAGTAAACCAATATTCTTTAGGTATGAAACAACGATTAGGAATGGCGATGGCATTGCTCTCCTTTCCGAAATTATTAATTTTGGATGAGCCAACAAATGGTCTTGATCCAGCAGGTATCGGTGAGATGCGTCAGCTTATCAAATCATTGCCATCTCGTTATGGAATAACGGTTTTGCTATCCAGTCATCTACTTTCAGAAATAGAGCTAATGGCGACATCTGTCGGGATTATAAATGAAGGGAAATTGCTATATCAAGGAAGTATGGATGACTTGAGGGAAAAAAGGCGTAGCACCATCCGTTTAAAAACGGAGGACAATATAGATGCACAGCAATTGCTTGGAAGTCATGGCTACCGTTTGTCTCAAGAAGCCTCAAGAATCACGTTTGAGAATAATGGAGATCAAGAAGTGGCCAGGATTAATAAATTATTGATAGACAACGATATTATGGTAACTCGTATTGAAGAGAAGAAACTAAGTCTAGAGGATATATTCCTAGAATTAACTGGGAAGGAGAAGAGTCTATAATGCTACAACTAGAATTTTTTAAGATACGTCGGAAAAAAATCTGGCTAATGATGATCCTTTTCCTGATGGTAGAGATGGCTTGGGTATTTATGTCTGTTACACGTTCTATTGCTAATAATCCAGAAGATGCAAGCTGGGAATCTATTATCTATGTTGTATCAAGTATGAATGGACTTTTCCTGCCCATCCTTTCAGCGATTGTTGTGTCTCGTATTTGTGATATGGAACATAAAGGGAATACTTGGAAAATGCTTGCAGCTACAAATGTAAAGCGAAGTACATTATTTTCCGCCAAGTATATTTGTGCAAATAGTCTATTACTGTTTGTCCTTATTGTTCAGACGATGTTCATTTTTCTTTTTGGAATTCTAAATAACTTTTCAGGAAGCTTTCCACTTCATTTACTTATTTCATTTTTTGCTGGGGCATTTATAACAACAATGGTTATTACAGCTATCCAACAATGGATTTCTCTAGCTATTAAAAATCAGGCTTTCGCTCTTTGCTTAGGTATGGTAGGTGGGTTTATCGGTATGACGGCTGCCTTGTTTCCTTCTTCCATCAGACATTTTTTCATCTGGGCCTATTATGTAGATTTAAACCCTGTTTCCTATTCGTACACCGAAGCACTAGGAACGGTCTATGCTCGGGAGACTTTAAATATACCTTTAGCCATCTCTGCTTTAATTATGTTAGCTATATTTTATTTCTTGGGCAGAATCAATTTAAATAGACAAGAAATCTAATGAGGAGGAACAATAATGAGACGAAGTTTATCTGCTGAATGGCTAAAATTAAAAAACTCTAAGATTATTTTGGTTATAGCGATCTTACCAATCTTAAGCCTAATTATTGGGAGTGCAAATTTTTATATGAATCAAGAGGTGTTGGAAGGAGGGTGGCATAGCCTTTGGAGTCAGGTTGGTCTTTTCTATGGTGAGTTTTTTCTGCCAATTCTGATTGCCATCTGCTGTGCTTATATCTGTCGTTTGGAACACACGAATCAAAATTGGAACTTGGTGATGTCAGCCCCAGTTTCTATTGGCAGTGTATACGTTGCAAAGTTTGTGATCGTGAGCATGTTAATCTTATTTGCTCAACTTGTCTTTGTCGGATTATATTGGATCGCAGGAATCATACTATCCCTGCAAGGTTCGTTACCTATAGAAATAATTGCGTGGACATTAAGAGGCTGGTTTGCTTCGTTATCTATTATCGCTTTTCAATTGGGTCTTTCGCTTCGATTCCGTAGTTTTGCTACCCCGATAGGAATCAGCCTGTGTGCCGTCTTTTTTGGTTTATTGATGTATGTCTCACATATAGGTGTGCTTTTTCCATTTTCTTTGCTAACGATTGGCTTAAGTGTACTTAGTCAAGATAGTTTGGCAGGGATGCAAAATATATTGTTTTGGGGAATGACTAGTTTATTTATTCTACTATTTTCCATGCTTTCAATCCGCCAATTAAAAACAAAAGATATTGTTTCATCCTAATTGATCCGAGGGGGTTCTTATATGAAAGTTAATCTATGGAAATTCATATTATTGATTGTTGGTCTATTAATGTTTGTAGGAGGATGCTCAGCTGATAAGCTCTCCCCAGACAACCCTAAAGGGAAAGAGATCTATTATACAGTCATTACTGGGGAAGGAACGGAAGGAGATAGCGGCCGATATAATTATGAAGTACTGGCATATGACGAAGACGCAAAAGAAAAGGAGATAGAGTTTTCTGCAAGCTACCAACTTAGAGAGGGCGCCTATATACAACTTTATCGTACAAAGCTTCGAGGCGTAACCCATTGGGAAGAAGTAAGTTTGGAAGAATTACCTGAGGCAGTGCAACCATACTTGGAATAAAAAAGTGATGTATCTCCTTCCATCATATATGAATACAGCGTTCAGGTTATGTTATGTTGTAAATATAATATTTACATTGTGTCTATTTAAGAATGGAGGGGGGCGCCTATGAGTAACGTAAAGGATAAGAAAATATTACTTGTTGAAGATGAAGAGGAAATAAGAGTAATGATTGAGGCGATATTACGAAAGCATGGATTCTCATTCGTATATCCAGCCGAAGATTATAAAACAGCAATCGAAACATTGCATTCTGTTCAACCAGATATCGCGATATTGGATGTGATGTTACCTGACGAAGATGGCTTTACTCTGTTATCGTCTATAAGGAAATTTAGTGATTTGCCGGTGATATTTCTAACTGCTCGTGATGAGGGAGAAGATCGAATCCTTGGCTTGGGTTTGGGAGCAGATGACTATATCGTGAAGCCTTTTCTTCCGCGAGAGCTTGTTTTACGCCTTTCTGCGGTTTTAAAACGGGTGTATGCTCCTCAAGAAACAAAGCTGATTTCCAAATTTCAATTAGGAGAAGTAACGATCGATCTGGAAAGTGCTGTTGTGCAAAGGGATGATGGAACATTACAGTTAACAGCGAAAGAACATGCTATATTAATAAAGCTTTATGAAAATAAAGGCAGGATTGTAACCATTGATTCTTTGTGCCAATTTCTATGGGGTGATGATAATTTTGGTTATGAGAATACATTGATGGTTCATATAAGAAGAGTTAGAGAAAAAATTGAAGCAGATCCTTCAAAGCCTAAATTTTTATTAACAGTAAGAGGGCTCGGATACAAATTGATAGCAGAAGAGGAATGATTTTACATGGCAGGTGTAATTCGAATAATCCGTCGTTATTTAATGATCACTGTATTCATTGCTTTTCTGCTCATTATCGTCAATTTTATCCTTCTGTTCACCTTGATATTTAGTGATGAACTTAGTAATACCCCTTCGCCAAAAAAGATAATGGAAGGTTTAACAGAGGATTTGGTATTTCAGAATGGTGAATATGCTTTACGAAAACATGGTCAGATGTTTCTTGAGAATAATAATGCATGGGCGATGTTAATAGATCATGATGGAAAAGTAATGTGGGAGTTTGATCTGCCAGAGGATGTTCCGCGTTCTTATAGCCTTGTGGATATCGCAAAATTTTCAAGGTATTATTTAAATGATTATCCAGTTTATACTTGGGAGCAACAAGATGGATTATTAGTAGTTGGCTATCCGAAAGCTAGCTTATGGAAATACCAAATCCAATTTTGGTCAGAAGGGGCACGTTCTACGCCATTAAGAATCGTTATTTTGCTTGCTATTAATATTGCAATGGCTATCCTTATTTCTTTTATTTTAAGTACAAGGGTTATTAAAGGCATTCGTCCATTAATTAGCGGTATCCATGATTTAAGCAGAGAGAAAAAAGTGAATTTAAGCACGAATGGGATATTTAGAGATGTTGCAACAAGCATTAACACTACTTCTTCCAAGATTCAAGAAAATAAGCAGGCATTAGAAGAAAGGGATGAAGCAAGGTCTAACTGGATTGCTGGTATTTCTCATGATATTAGAACACCGCTATCGATTATCCTCGGTTATGCAAGTGAGATGGAAGATAATCAGCAAATGCCAGCAGAACAAAAGGAACAGGCTTCCATCATTAGACGTCGTACTGAAAAAATCCGTGAACTTGTAAATGATCTCAACTTAATTTCCATGCTAGAGTATGAAATGCAGCCGTTAGATTTAAAAGAATTGCGACCGTCTGTGATCGTTCGAAAGGTAGCAGCGGAATTTTTGAACGGAGGTCTGGAAGAGAAATATACGCTTGAACTGCAAATTTCCAATGAGGAGGGTCTGATCACAGGGGATGAGAAATTACTATCGCGTGCGCTCACTAACCTGATACAAAATAGTGTTACCCACAATCCTCAAGGATGCAATATCGTTCTAGAAACGAAACGATCAGAAGACCATTCAATGTATTGCATCATTGTCCGAGACGATGGGATAGGGATACCCGAAGAAATTATTTCTCAGATCACCTTCTTACCTTATGCTTCAAAAAGAGCAGACGGAGTCAAACAGAGACATGGTTTGGGATTACCAATGGTCTCCAGAATTATGAAAGCACATAAAGGAGAATTTAGTACTGAAAGGAATACCTCCCAAAAAGGTGTGGAAATGATAATGAAAATTCCTTTATCTCGCATTAATGGGCAGTGATCCTTCATTGAGGGTAGTATCAGCGAAGCTGTCACTACCCTCAATATATAACCATCATCCGGGAGATACCAGCCTTTTCAGCAGCATCCATCGGGCTTATCCTCTGGGCTATGCAATATAATGAGTAAGATATTTAGGAGTTTGTTAGTAATTGACTGTCCGATCGGTCAGAGTTTTAATGATTAAAATGGAGGTGGGGGATGTGTATGATGATAAACGAATGCAAAAAGGGAAACAAACGCGTGCGATCATATTACAGACGGCGATTGAAATTATCGCAGTAAATGGCTTGAAAGACATATCCACAGCTAAGCTGGCTACCGCCGCCGGAGTGAGTAAAAGCACGATTTTCCATCATTTCAAATCCAGCGATGAATTACTGATGAGTGCATTAAACCTTGTATTTGAAGAGTTGTTACAGTCAATGAAAATAGAGGTATATCGGGATGTTGAACATTTTTTGGATACACTGGGTCAATCTTTGTTTCAGGTGCCCGAAGCCAATCTGAGCTCTGTCAAGGCCTTTTTGTCCTTTTTTCATGAAGGGATATTTGACTCGGCTTATCAAGAAATTTTGGTTTCTTATGCTGCCCAAATGAATGAACTTTTCTATAATCAACTCATAGAACTGGCGCCGGATCATGTTAAACAAGAAACGATTGAATCTGTTTCTCAGTTGATTCTGCCAATGATGGACGGCATTGGTTTCCACTATTTACTTCATGATCAGAGAGAAAAGTATCAACAAATCTGGGCATTGCAAACGAAGGGTATTCTTCAGGTTTTAGGGATTCAGGGTAAATAGCGTCAAACAAAATTGTTTGTCATGAAACTGACTGATCGGACAGACAGTTATTTTTTTAGAATGAAAGGAGGCGACCGAAGATGGTATTGTATCATGTGCTTTTGTATATTCACATTTTTGCGGCCATGGTCATGGTAGGTATTTCCCTTGCGAATGGGTTCGGAAAGATGTTCGCAGACCGTACAGGAAATGTACATCGAATGGCTTCAGTTCTCGCCTTAACGGTGTATTTTAACAAAGTTTTGATATTCCCTTCTTTGGTGGTTGTGGCGTTGAGCGGGATAGGGCTAACTGTTATCCTTCACTTACCATTACTTGGGGGATGGGTTTTGCAAGCCACCATAATTCTTGCCGTTTTATTCATTTTATTTTTTGTTGGAAATCATTATGAGAATCGATTACATCAAATTGCTGGACGTTCAGAGGAAAACAAACAGCAGGTGATATCCGATAAATATTGGAGTGTCAGCAAGAGATACTATCTTACCGGCTTTCCAGTAATTGTAGCGATTTTACTTATTTTGTACTTGATGATTTTTCAAAGGAGTTTATTTTAAAAAAAGGGTGATTTGTCATGTATGGTTCAGCAAACAAATCCTGGCCACAAAGATTAACAATTCTTGCAAGTGAGTGTGTTCTTCTTGTGTTTGTGTATTGGTTTTTATTCTTAAACGGAAATGAAATCTTTCATTTACCTGAAGGTGATTTTTATCGAAAAGAGCTGTTATTTGTATTTTGCTTAATTGTATTTTTTAGAATGAGTTTCATGGTAGTTTATTTGTTAAAACGGGGAATTACCTGGGGAGAAGCAGGGAGTGTCCCTTTTGCGTTTGCTTTCTATTATATCGGATTTTCGGTGTTAGGTGGGATCACTGACAAGCCGTTGGATTGGATTGATGGCATCGCCGTATTTCTATTTTTGGCGGGGTCAGTGATTAATACATTGGCCGAGATTTTAAGGGACCGATGGAAGAGGCACAGCCGGAATAAAGGCAAACTCTATACTGGAGGATTATTCAAGTATGCAATCCACATTAATTATTTTGGGGATGTGGTCTGGGTGACCGGTTTTGCATTGCTCACAAGAAACATGTGGTCCGGGGTGATGCCGCTTTTTTTATTCCTAATGTTTGTGTTTCTGAATATCCCGCATCATGATCAATATTTAAGAGGAAAATACGGAAAGTCATTTGAACAATATGAGAAGGAGACAAAAAGGTTTATCCCTTTTGTCTATTAGTCAAAACTATTTTACCTTTGTATTTGAAACCTTGCCAGACGGAGTCAAACAGAGGCATGGTTTGGGATTACCGATGGTCTTCAGAATTATGAAAGTGCATAAGGGAGAATGTAATATTGAAAGGAATTCCTCCCAAAAAGGTGTGGAAATGATAATGAAAATTCCTTTATCTCGCATTAATGGGCAGTAAGACCCCCCACTTCAAAAATTTGAGGTGAAAACGAGAATTGTAAGTGGGGAACAACTGCCAGTAAATACCCGGTTGGTTCAAGCCTGCAGGACGCAGGTCACAGAGGGCGTAGCGACATATAGGATGTACTAGTGCAGATGAAGAGCGGCAGGATGTCACGTTTGAGTCTGCCAACAGGATGTTGCGAATTTAGCCTTTGATCCTTAACACTCGGTGGGGAGGAAAAAACACTGAATGAGGTATCACTTTATCCCACATTAATGAGCAGTGATCCTTCCACCTCAAGGGTAGAGGTGGTTTTAAAATGAGGCACTCTTTTATACGTTGAACCTTTACTGATCTGAATAGATCAATATGAAAAATATTCTCTGAGAAAAGCTTGAAACAATCTATTTTCTTCTGTATCCTCACGAATAATCATATAAGTGGATGCCTTTGGAAGCTGCAATCCAGGTGTTTTTACCTCTAGCAACCGCCCTTCCATTAGCTCTCGATGCAGTGATATTTTTGGAAGAAAAGAAAAGCCCAACCCTTCCTCAATAAATCTTTTCGTAATATGTACCTGTGTCACAACCATGGTACGTATCTTGTGATGCTTTGCGTGAATCGCACTTAAGAGGTCGTCCCAGTATTCTGGATGATTATAAGTGAATAATGTCTGATTTTCAAATAGATCATGAATGTCGATTGGCGGGCTGCTTTCTAAATCGCCGCCGTCATGTGGGCATACACAGATTACATCATCTTCTTTTATTTTCTGCACATCTAATAAGCTTTGCACGGGCTTCATCTGCAGCAACCCGAGATCTGCTTCTCCCTTTTCAACCATTTCACTGATTTCCTTTGATTCTTTTACTTGTACGATTACCTCGACATCCATATGTTGTTCCATAAATTGCCTAATAATATACGGAAGAATTGAGGCGGCTAACAATGGAGAAACAGCAATGGACAATTTTCTTTTATAGCCTTGTTCCCAAGCTAATAAGTCATGTGTGCCACGATCATAGGAGGACAATATTAGTCGAGCATGGGGCAAGAATCGATGTCCAGCTTCTGTAAGAACGATATTACGTCCAGCTCGCCTAAAAAATTGTGTACCTACATCTCTTTCAAGTTGTTTAATATGCGCTGTTACGGTTGGCTGTGCCATATACAGCTTTTCTGCAGTTTTTCTAAAATTTTCATTTTCAGCTGCTGTAATAAAAGTCCGTAGCCAATTAATATCCATATTACCATCCCTTAATTGATTATGATTGTTAATCATTTAATGAGTAAATAACTAATATCCATTATTATATATCTCGTTTATGATATAAACAAACAGTAAAAGTGGAGGGGTTTTATGGATTTTCGGCCTGGACTTGAAGGTGTTACAGCGGTGCGAACCAAATTGAGTTCTGTAGATGGAGAGAATGGTCGCTTGATTTTTCGTGGATATCATGCAGACGAATTAGCTCGTAAACATACATTTGAAGAAATTGTCTATTTGCTTTGGTATGGAAGGTTACCCGGACAAAGTGAATTAGAAAGCTTGAAAAAACAACTTCAAAAAGCAAGAGAGTTACCTGAGCACATTATTCATATTATCGATGAACTGCCAGAGAATATGGAAATGATGGCTGTTTTAAGAACATGCATCTCTTCATTAAAAGCAAATCCGGAATGGCCGCCAACATTAGAAGAGGCAATCAGCATAACGGCTGTGATACCAACTATACTTGCTTATCGCTATAGATATTTACACCGATTAGAATTTGTTCCTCCGAATCATCGTTTGGATCATGTTGCTAATTATCTGTATATGCTTACCGGTAACAAACCGAAAGCTGCACATATAAGGGTTATGAATGCTTATTTTGTACTTACAGCAGAACATGGCATGAATGCTGCGACATTCACATCAAGGGTGATTGCATCTACTGAATCTGATTTGTTCTCTGCAGTTTCCGGGGCCATTGGCGCAATGAAGGGTCCGTTACATGGCGGTGCACCAACTGGTGTTATGGCGATGCTAAACAGCATAGGGGCAATAGAAAATGCTGAAAATTGGCTGAGGGAAAAACTAGACAAAAAAGAAAAGCTGATGGGATTCGGACATCGTGTTTATAAAACCAATGATCCCCGAGCCGAGGCATTAAGAGATGTAACTAAAAGTTTATCAGGCGATGATGATTGGTTTGTACTGGCAAGGCATGTTGATGACACAGCTATTCGTCTGCTTGAAGAATATAAACCTGGACGAAGGCTTTATACAAATGTCGAGTTTTATGCTGCAGCTGTATTCAAAGCAATCGATCTGCCTGAAATACTATACACACCAACCTTTACTGCAAGCAGAGCAGCCGGATGGAGTGCACATGTTCTTGAACAAGCAGAAAACAATCGGATTTTTAGGCCTCTTTCTGAATATACTGGCCTATAATCCCCATGAGAAGTTGCGCAATCTGCCTGGGAGGTTGTAATAATGACTATATTTATATAATAGTCATTAAGATTGTGAAATTATTGCTTTTGTGTTATTTTTAAATGACTAAATAAAAAAAATAGTCATTAAGGGAGAGCCTATGCCAAAGAAATTCAGTGATTTAGACAAAGAAAAGATTAGAAAAATTATACTGGATGAGTACAAAACATACTTAATTAATGATGGAGCAGCTTCTAAAATTAGCGTTGACAGCTTAGTGAAGAAAGCTAATATTGCGAAGGGAACATTTTACTTTTTCTTCGATAATAAGGAGCAACTATTTCTTGAAGTAGTGCTGGAAATTCTCACAGTAATAGAAAAACAAATTGAGCAAATTAAACGATCAAGCTCTTGTAATTCCGTTTTTCTTTTTGATGTTTTGCTTTATTTAAAGAATATGGCAAAAGAATATCCATGGATTACTGAAATTACTGGAAACGAGTTTAGTTCCATGCTAAATAGGCTGTCGACTGAAGGGGAAAATCAAATTTCTTCTCAGAAAAAACTGATATGGGAAAAAGTTTATAACTCGATTGCAGATGATTTAGTCGTCAGTAAATCTGTTTTTCAAGGATTAGTTTCGATATTATTGCTTTCTATTGCTGATGGCGATGAAATTATTAGCTTTGACGAAGCATTTAGAGAATTAGCTTCGATGATTACCAGTAGAAGTATTGGAAAGGAAACATGATGAATAAATTACTGCGCATTATGTTTATTATTTTAATTGTTGCTATGACTGGTGCTGCAATCATGCAGTTGTTTTTTCCAGAAATAATGGGTGCCAATTCAGAATATGGGATCGCACCGGGATGGCAGAGAGAAATTGGATTTTGGAACCTAGCAATCTTGCCCATTTTAATTGGAGTGAATTTGAAATACGACTATTACTTTTTAAAGATTGTCGTAATATCTCTGATTGTTGGAGGGTTAGGATTTGGAACTAATCATCTTCTCGGATTTATTGAGGATGGAAGTAAAACTATCAGTTTAATTGGAGCGGTTGAGAATTATCTATTGGTTTTGTTTTGGGTACTAGGTTTAAGGATAGAGAGTGTAAAAAACAGGTCAGGGAAGCAGGCTCATTGATAGGTCTTATTTGGATTGTAGGGGTAGGTGCTCTTATTCTTAAAAGGAGATAATACTTAAACTTTTCTAAGGGAGGAGTAATATGGAGTACTATAAATATTTGAGACAGTATGTAGGACATAAACCCATTATTTTGCCTGGTTCTGTTGTGATCATTTTGAATGAACAAAATGAAATTTTACTGCAAAAAAGACTCGATGGATATTGGGGGTTACCCGGTGGTTTAATGGATTTAGGAGAAAGTTTTGAGGAGGTAGCAAAAAGAGAGGTGTATGAAGAAACAGGATTAGTCGTGCAAAACTTACAGTTACTCAATGTGTTTTCTGGTTCTGAACACTATTTCAAAGTTGAAAATGGCGACGAATTGTATTCGGTAACAGCTGTTTATTATACGAGAGATGTTAGTGGAGATTTGGCGGTTGATTATAGCGAGTCAGAGAAAATGCAATATTTTTCAATCAATCATTTGCCGGCTGGAGTAACTGATGAGTATAGAGGATTTATTGAGCAGTTTATAGAAAGCACCGGGCGTTAATTCAGGACATTTATATACAATATAGAACAAGAAAAGCACAGAGATTAATCTGCGCTTTTTTTGTTTTGACTATTTTGAATTTTTAAGATAAGAAATGTGATTGACAATCAATGAATAAAGGCTTAAAATATACACCTTAATAAAAATAAACATATATAAATATATCATAACACTTTTTGGAATGAAAGTCAATGGTTATTAAAAATATTTTTTAGGAGGAACTGTATATGTTTTCGCCCAAAATGTTATATGCGCTAAATTCTTCGATGCTGGATAAATATACGGATGAAATCGTAGAGGTGAATCAAAAAACAAAAGAATTTGGGCTTGAGTTAACCCGTGATGAAATAAAAAATATCATAGTTGCTAGAAATCAAGTCCTTCATAGCTATGGTCGAGTGGAATTAAGTGTTGATGTAACCAAAGAGTTAGCAGCAGTTTTTTGTGCCTCTCCTCATGTTGATAATAAGAACTATGTATCCACTCTATATGAGCTGCAAGAAATCTTTTATTACTTAAAAAATGAGACGGAAGATAAGATTGGCGACTCTCCATTGATTGCCGTGATGAAGAATTACTTTGACGATGTTTGCAATGGCTCTTTGGAACTTTTAAAGAGCAAGCTTGAAGAATTTGCGGAAAGGTTTAGAAATGAATCTTCATTCAGAAAGTCTTTTCTTGAAAGGGATGAACGTTAATGGAATCAGAAAAACGATACAATGATCATTCTTTAGTGACACAAGGAAAGATAAATCAAGCTCGTCTATTACAAAACCAGTATACACTGTCCATTTTGAATGAAGGATTACGAGTAGGTTTGCTGAATAATGAGGATGTATACGGCACACAAAGGCAATTGATGTCTATATTAGAGAAGTTAATTAGAAGGTATACCCAAGGAGAAAGCTCTTCTGTAACATCTGAAACAGCTGTTAGTATATTATCTTCAGTTCTATATGCTGTAGATGCGTACCTGCTCCATTTTAGCGATCCAGAAAAAGCAATCGACGTCTTAAAAAACGGTAATATAAAAAATGGATATGACCAAGGAATAGACTTGATCCGCCACTGTTTTGAGGAAACAAAACAGCTCTATAAAGAAATCTACAATCATAAATTAGATGTTGCCGTAGAAGCTTATAATCTAACGATTGATGAATCAATCCCTGTGTTTCTAAAGAAATATGGTATCATTTTCGATGCGCATAATACGATGGCAAGCATTGATTATCCGTTAGCAATTGATGATATGAGTATTCAAGGTGTTTATTATCTTAGACAATATTTAACTCATTTAAAAATGGAAACCCAGTTTTGCCTCTTGTATAAAAAAGATGATATTCAATCTGTTTTGATTAATTACGGGAGAATATGTGAGTTCGACTATCGAATAGAACTATTCAATATATTTGAGCTAGTATTAAATAATGCGATCTTTTCTGTTTTATCTGGAGGACAGCCCGATCAATTAAAAATTACAAGTAATCAATTTAAACAATTAGAAGATTTATTTGAGAGATCGGATGATCAGCAGGTTAAGTCCATTATTTTAAAAGCCGTGGAGCAATTGCAAGATCATTTCAATCTTAATGATCCACAGATGACTGATTATTTGAACCAGTGTGGAATGAATCTTGTAGACAGGGTTAAAAACCGCCTTGAAACAGTGGTAATCGTGGAAAGGGAAGTGAAATCGAAGCCGATCGTAACGGCATTCAAAGCGGCCGATCGAATGAGCGATACTCGCTTTCGGTTAATCATTGAAAAAGTTATGAATAGTGAAAAGATAGCGGACAAGGTGGCTGTGATTCAGGCAAATTTCCACTCCCTTCATGATTATATCGATATGCTGAATACCGACTGTTTAATGAATGCTGAATATGAAGCACTGTTTAAGACCTTTGGTGATGTAGAACTAGCTATTTTGATAAAAATAGTGTTCTATGAAGAATTACGAAATGATTCAGCGGATTTATCCTCTCTCTATGGCAAGGAAAAGGAACATGAAAGTGAATGGCAAGCCCATTTCATTGAATTTATTCAAAGCATTGATATGAATAGAAAAGGGGCCATTGAGAAATACGTTAATGATATTGATTATGAAGAAATTAGTTTTTACTAAAATTAAGGAAATCGATTATAGTAGAATAAGCTATTTGGGAGGATTTATGAACACGAACACATACATGTACATGGTGCATAGAGTGTTCTACGCGCTTTTTTTCAGTGATTTTCGATGAAATTCGGTGCATAGAGTGTTCTACGCACCATTTTTCAGTGATTCTTCTTGAGATTCGGTGCATAGAGCGTTCTACGCGCCATTTTTCGACGCATTCCCATGAATTTCGGTGCATAGAGCACCTTCCTATGTTCTTTTTGGATTGAAGGTTCACTTTATAGTAAAAAAATAAGCCTCGAGTCTAATAGACATTTAGAAATTTTCCGTTATAATTTATTAATACTATTTTACCGACAGACAGACGGTCTAGGGGGACCAAACAATCCAAACAACCCAAACAATCCAAACAACCCAAGGAGTGAAATTCATGAGAGTAGTTAAAGAGGCAGAGGAAAGAAGAAATGAAATTTTAGATGCGGCGGAAGCTTTATTTAATGAGCAGGGCTATGATGGAACAAGCACGAATGACATCTTGAAAAAGGTTGGGATTGCCAGGGGCACGCTGTATTACCATTTTAAGAGTAAGGAAGCGATCATGGATGGAATTATCGATCGCTACAACAAAAAAGTAATTGCGGGGGCACAAGCCATTGCAGGGAAAAAGGAGATACCTGTGATTGAGCGATTACTGATGGCCATTACCTCATTAAATGTGAGTGGAGCTGTCTCGGAAGAATTGATGACACATATTCATAAGCCGCAAAACGCGCTTATGCATCAGAAGATTCAGAAGGTGTTATTTACAGAAATTACACCAATTTTTACGAGCATTATCCAGAATGGAATAGAAGAGAATATTTTTCAGACAGCCTATCCCTATGAAAGTGTGGAGATGCTGTTGGTGTATGCCACTATGATCTTTGATGACGGGATGATTGAATTAACGAAAGAGGAGCAGTTGCAAAGGATGACCGCTTTTGCCTTTAATGCAGAAAGAATGTTTGGAACAGAGCAAGGGATGATCAGCGAGCAATTGCTGAAAATTTTAACAAAAGAATAGAGGCAAGGATATGTATCATCGAATTATACGTAATGACCTGTTGAGGAATAAGCTAATTAGCATCACGACGATCTTATTCATTACTGCTGCAACAGCACTTGTAAGCTTAGTGGCTATATTAACTGTTAACCTTTCTGGCTCTATCACTACATTAATGAAGCAGACCCAGGTACCAGACTTCTTGCAAATGCATGCTGGGCATATTGATAAGGAACGACTGAATCGTTTTGCTCTAGAACACGAAAATGTAAAAGATTATCAGGTTTTAAATTTCTTAAACATTCCCGGTTCAAAGATTCAATTAGGGAAAAATAATTTAGCCGACAATATTCAGGACAACGGCTTTTCTACACAGAGTCCGTCATTCGATTATCTGTTAAACCTGGATGGCCAGCCGATCCAGCCTGCTATAGGAGAATTATATGTACCGATTGGTTATATGAAGGATGGGTTAGGTAAAATTGGTGACGAGGCAATTATTGCCGGGAAAAAGTTTAAGATTACTGGTTTTCTCAGAGATGGGCAAATGAATTCACCCTTAGCTTCCTCAAAACGTTTTTTAATCCATGAACAGGATTATCAGGATTTAGAATCAGAAGGCACATTGGAATATTTAATTGAATTCCAACTGAATGATCCAACCAAAAACAATGAGTTTGCAACGGCGTATGCGGATGCAGGACTAGAAGCCAACGGTCCAACCTTAACCGGCGATTTGTTTAAAGTAATCAATGGTTTATCGGATGGCATTATGATTGCCATGATTCTACTAGTCGGCTTTCTCATTGTGATGATAGCCTTTATGTGCATTCGTTTTACACTATTAACAAAAATAGAGGAGGATTATCACGAGATTGGAACGATGAAGGCAATTGGTCTACGGCTGTCTGATATCAAGAAAATCTATCTGGCCAAATATGCATTGATTGCTTTTGTAGGTTGTTTGCTTGGATTATTTATATCCTTTGCTTTTAGTGATTCTTTACTGGAGAATATCCGCCTTTATATGGGAGAAAGTCAGTATCGTAACTTGAGTATTTTACTAGCTGGCTTTGGGAGTATCATCGTTTTTCTGTTAGTTATTTGCTATGTCCATTTCTTATTAAGGCGTTTTAAAAAAATCTCTGCGTCTGCGGCAATCCGTACTGGCAGCCCAGAGGAAAAAACCACCCGCAAAAACTATCTTTTGCTCAGCAAAAATACGTTACTATCAACTAATATATTTTTAGGCATAAAGGATGTATTATCCCGGAAAAAGCTGTACACCACGATGTTGATTGTCCTGTTGCTTTCTTGCTTTATTATGATGGTTCCTTGGAATACGTATCATACTGTATCGTCCCCAACCTTCACGAAATACTTGGGTTTTGGAGAAATGGATCTGATGGTCAGTATGTATCCATCAGATGAATCAGTTGAGGAGGAGGAGCAAATCACTGACTATTTTAATGAAGATGATGCTATTGAACAGTATGTCCAAATTACCTCAAAATCTTTTAAAGTAAGGAAAGAGGACGGTTCAGAAGAAAAAATAGTCATTGAGCTTGGAGATCATTCTGCATTTCCAATCGAATACAGTGAAGGAAAGGCACCAGCGCTGCCGACTGAAATTGCTTTATCCTCCATGAATGCGGCTGAGCTTGAAAAGCAAGTTGGTGATACGATTGAAATCATTACAGCTAGCGGAGACGAGAGCTTTGTTGTATCTGGGATTTACTCCAATATTTTTAATGGAGGAAAAACAGCTAAAGCAACCTTCTTGGATGAAACGGCTCCAATGATGTGGCTAAACTATTATATTAAGCTTAACGACGCCAGTCAGATAGCCGCTAAAACTGCAGAAATGTCACAGGCTTTGCCTTTTGCAAAAGTAACGGATGCCCATAATCATAAACAGCAAGTATTCGGTTCCACTATGGCTTCCATCAAGACAGCAGCATATGTTGCTTTACTTGTGGCTTTATTTATTACAGGATTAGTTAGTCTCTTGTTTATGAAATTATTAGTGGCTAAAGATCGTTCTGCCATTGCGATGTTAAAAGCGCTCGGATTTACCAATCAAGACTTGTCCAGGCAATATGCGACACGCGGAATTTTTATTTTGATCATTGGCGTTGTTGGCGGAAGTATATTGGCCAATACGTTTGGAGAATCAATCGCAGGAATGGCGATCTCTTCCTTTGGTGTAGATACGTTTACCTTTGTTAGTCACCCACTCATCTACTTGGGTTTTCCATTATTGATGTTATTCGTTACTTTACTAGCAACAAAACTTGGAACAAATCAAGCTGGGAGCATGGCAATCGCAGAAAATGTAAAGGAGTAAACCATGAAAAAAATAATTGATGGGCAACATATTCATAAATCCTTTGATGGTGTGAAGGAAAAGGTCAAGGTCTTACAAGATGTATCTGTAACCATTTATGAAGGTGAGTTTATCTCTGTTATGGGTCCTTCAGGATCGGGAAAATCAACCTTGCTCTATGCTTTAAGTGGTATGGATACGATTGACAGTGGAGATGTATTATTCATTGATCAAAGTCTTACGAAATGTGGAGAAACAGAGTTGTCAGATATTCGCCGCCAACAAATGGGCTTTGTCTTCCAACAACCTATCTTTTTAAAAAATTTAACGATTATCGATAATATTGTGCTTCCTGCTATGCGGGATAATCGGAAAAAGGCAAAAGAATTAGCGAATAAAGCACGGCAGCTTCTGGAAACAACAGGGATTGGCAACCTAGCCTATCGAATGACGAGTCAAGCTTCCGGGGGACAGCTGCAGCGAGCCGGGATTTGTCGAGCGTTAATCAATCAACCGAAAATTATCTTTGGTGATGAGCCAACAGGAGCTTTAAATTCAAAGACTGCACAAGAAGTTATGGACCATTTTCTTCAGATTAATCAAGAAGGTATGACAATCATGCTTGTGACACATGATGCGAAGGTTGCAGCACAAAGTGAACGCGTGTTATTTATGAAGGACGGACAAATCGTCGAGGAACTACATTTAGGCAAGCTATCTAATCAGACAATCGAAGACCGTGTCGAAAGAGTAACGAGCAAAATGCTGAAGGTAGAAATGTAAAAGCGTCCTAAAATCCCTAATGAAGAAAGGTAGATCAGTATGTTAGCTTTTCCAGTAGCTACTACTCGAAAAGAGAAGTTAGCAATAATAGAGGAAATAAAAGAAAGATTATTAGTCGCACATTCCGAAAACATTGTAGCCATTGGCGTATATGGATCACTTGGATTAGAAAGTGATAGGCCTTATTCTGATATTGAGTTGCATGTGATCACAACAGATGACACAATCATGGAAAGTCATGAATTTATATACAATAAATTCAAAATAGAGCTTAGTGTAAAACAAAAAAGAGAGTTTTTTAAACAAGCAACAGAAGTAGATGATTCATGGGCTGTTAAAACGGGGGTTTTTATCAATATTATGTCTATTTATGACCCGCAAAACTTATTCGATGAAATAAAGAAAATCCCTTTACAAGTTCCCGATTCAGCAATACGAGAAACAATGAGGGAATTTATGATTTGGGAACCGTATGAAACAATCGCTAAACTAAGAAATAATTTTATGATTGAAAATTTCAATTACATCCCTATGGGAGCAAAGGATCTAACATGGCAAACGGCTAAACTTATTGGTCTTGCGAATAAGAAATATTATAGCACACGGGCTAGAACTTTTGAGGAATCAATTAGGATGGAATCTAAACCAAGTGGATACGTCGAACTTGCTAACTGTGTTATGAGAGGGGAGCTAAGTAATATAGAACATATTTACCAGCTATGTGAAAGTTTATGGGCTGGTCTAAATGAATGGTATAAAAAGCTTGGCATCGACTATAGGGTTCAGGAACTCCCTTCATTTTAATAGCAGACGCAGCTTCTAGATATATAGTGATGGAAGAATCCTACTATTGATTTTAGTGATTATCAGCTGAAACATTTTGCTAGAGAATAGGAGAATTGCTTTGAAGGATATATTTATGTTTTGTGTCAAAGGTGATGTGAACCAAACATATGATTATTTAAGAAATCTAAAGCATAAAACAAATGAACAAATAAAATTTGAAAATTTGTACTATCAACGCTTTTTTCAAAAAGATCCTGTTTATAAATTCTTTAATCCTGACCCGTGGATAGAGGCTGTCATCAATGTATATCGTTCTTATTTTGTTGATGTTTTAACAAATAAGGTAGAACGCTCTGAGGCGGAATTAGAATTATTAGAAAGTTTAATTGGACTTTTAGATAAAAATGATCATCTGGTGGATATGAATACGGCAGAGAAAGAGATAGAGGCCATTTTTAGACAAAAGGGATTTTACTTTTTAGGTGGTAAAACGAACCCGCATTATGGACCTTATATTTGGAAAACAGTGGACAAAAAAACATATCAAGTTGAACTCCCTGATACGACGGAACAAGTGCAGGTAAGGTTACTAGATGATTTTCTTATGATAAGTTGGTTACATTTTGCGACATTTGGGCAAGTATATACTGGCGGTTGGGCAAAAGAAGATGCTCTCTACTGTATATTGCCTAGGTATCAAGACAAATTAGATAGAGACGAATTTTTGGTATCCTTTCTAAAGCACGAGGCCCAACACTATAGTGACTACAAACAATTTCCAAAATTAAAAGCTCCTGATTTAGAGTATCGAGCAAAACTTGTTGAAGTTATCTATTATTCAAACCACACTTTTTTTGAAAAATTATTGATTCAAGCGGTGAATAATTCTAATCCGCATAATTATTCAGCTTTCGTCATTATCAAACAGTACTCTAAACACTTTTTTAATACAGATCTAGAAAAACAACCGATAAAATGGAAAGCAATAGATTATGAAGATTTACGCCATTTTGCCAAAAGACTATTTAATGAACATACTGAAAGTCTTAAAATACATCACGCAATGACAGTAGAGGGAGTTATTTAATTCAAATAATGCCTTCACTAAATATTTATTCTAGCTTGAGGCTATTTAGTCTATTTGGCACATCCCTGCCGCCGGGACGACACGTATTTAGCTTTTGATCCTTTATTCCGAGTCCGGGGCCTTGCCGAACTCTCACTTCCCGCAGGAGTCTACGTATATTTCCTTCGCTAAGGTAATAAATTTTTTCCGTCTTTGGAGCTTTTTTAGTTATGTCCAAACCTTGTTTAGCGTCTAGCTTCCTTTGATACCATAAAAGGTTATACAGCTCTAATCTTTTTCCATTTTCTTATTTTAGTTCGAAATGATTTGAATGGGGCAACGGTATTAATGTGAATCCATTTCCAAATTGGCCAACTAGAAGGAGTTGTAGCTGCCCACTGTCTGCCGCCTTGTTCAAATAATTCTTTATCATTATAGCTTTCTACTAGTTGAATTATTTTATTTACATCATGTTCAAACATTTTAATTAATTTTTCGAGCGAGTATTCTGCATATTGATCGTAAAAACTTTGATAAAGTCCACCAAGGTTATTCCATTTATAATCAGGGGTTGGGGTAATCACTTCTTTTCCATTTTTATTATCTTGTTCCCACGACAATATTAAATTAATCCACCCTAATTGGTAAGCAATCATTTGGGATGGTGTTCTATCGACATCATCAATCAAAACATCTTTATCAAGGTCGTTAACAGAACGAAATTCATCAATAAATAACTTTGATCTTTTAGTGATCTCATCAATTAAAGCTTGTTTATCAGCATATCCTTGCAAGCAAACCATCCTTTCCTTATATTTCGTCCATTGTAACATAGTGTCTTAGTTAATGTTTTGTCCTAGCTATAATTGGACATTGACAGTGGATAGTTTTGTGAATAAAATATAACTAATTAGTTAGTTATATGAAAGGAAGAGAGATAATGCCTAAACGAAAAGGTGAAGTCAGTAGGGAAAAGATACTTACTGCTGCTGAATACTTGTTTGCTGCAAGTGGTTATCATGGAACTACTGTTAGTCAGATTGTGAGTGAAGCTGGTCTGACACAGGCAGCGTTTTATTTATATTTTAAAAGTAAAAAAGAAATACTCGATGAGATATTCTTTAACTTTGAGCAACAACTGGCTCAATTTGTAGAAACGGGTCAGCAAATTGGTCAGAAGGATTCTTCTGAAGTGGAAGAACACTTAGTTCAAACCTATATAGGTTTGTTTCAGTTGTTTGGGGCCAATAAAAACGTGACTAAAATTGTCCTTACTGAAGGAGTGCAAGCAGAGGAATTACGCAGAGGCATAGTTACTCAGATTAAAGCTAATATGAGTCAAAATCAAACCCTCGGAATTTTAAAGCCTGAAATTAACACAGAAGTGTTTGCTGAATTATTGGTTGCTTCTATTGAACGTATAGTTGCCCGCTACGGGTTGGATGAAGATTATTCACCTGAGAATCTGGGCCATTCCCTCGGAAATATCATCTTTCACGGCGTTTTAAAGAAACAGTAAAGTAATAGAAAAAGTGAGGTGGATTATGACTGAAAGATTTTTACATAGAAAATTTTTATTTCATATGTTAATAGCTGTAATCGGTCTTATTAGTGTGCCATTACATATCCTTCTTTCTCCCGAACCAAGTATATCGATTACAAAATTCACAATTCATTCCAATATCATTGTTACCATAACATTTACAATTAGCACCTTTGCTCTTTTGGTAAGGAAACAGGAAAGCAGGGTGTTGAACTTTTGTAAAAATGCAGCACTTATTTATATGATGGTCGTTTTATCAACTTACCACTTTATCCTTTCTAGTGGTGGGGAATACACCGGGATTAGAGTGATGACAAATTTCACATTACACTATTTAATTCCATTGTTTGTTTTACTAAACTGGCTCATCTTTGAGGAAAAAAAGTGGTATAGTTACAAATCAATCGTCCTATGGCTAATTTTCCCTATCCTTTATGGTGCGATCTCATTAATTAGAGGAATGTATGATGGATTCTATCCTTATTTCTTCCTAAACCCGAACGATAATATTCCTATTGGAGTTGGCAGCTATGCAAATGTAGCCGTCGTTATGGTAGGTCTCACTTTTGTATATTCCGTGCTTGGTTTTCTGCTAATATTGATAAATAGAGTTATTCTCAGAATAAAAAAAGAAAAGCCCTTATCACATGCTAAAAAGATAATATGATATGAACTAAATAAATAGTAGCCTCCTATACTGCAACCATTAGTTTTCTGTAGATGAAGTATTATTTTAGCTTTTTGATCTAACAGAATGAATCTAGGCCTAATTAATCTCTTGAAATTCAAAAGATTAATTAGGCTTCTTCTAATCAAAAATTCTCATAAATCCCCATTTCAATTACGGAACAAAAACATTGCTGTCAGGCAAATCAAAATTGCTAAATGAATGGCTATAATTCTCTAGACACCCAGCTATTTTTAAATGAGAAGCTGGGTTTTATGGTTAACTATAAAATTGACTTGAAAAGATACGGACGAATTAATTACCTGTAAATCCTCAAAATGTTGAAATGAGTAAATAACAACAACGAACTCTAATACCAGATTTCGAAAGATAAACTAGTTGATTGGAGTGAAAGGCGGCGACTCCTAGGGGATTAGCGTGACAGGTGAGATCCCGCAGGAGCGCGTAGCGACGAGGAAGCTCACCGCACGCCCCCCTGCAACGGAAATCAACTGTATATAAGCTCATACGTTATGTTTGCAGACTTTAATACAAATTCTATTGAACGAAATATATTTTTACAAAAAGCAATTATGAAACTAATTCGGATACTAAAAAATTAAATTTTTTTTAATAATCGTAGATTACAGTAGAGATAACAATATAAGTCAAGGAGATGGAAGTATGGAAAAGGTATTTATAATGCTAGCAATTGTTTCATTTATATTATCCGTTGCATTATTTGTAGTAGAAATTGTTAAAAACGGTTTTAAAGAAAGTAATTTCAAGCCAGCCTTATTATTATTTGTTGTTTATATCATTAGTGTGATTTTATTCTTGCTTGTCCATAACAATTAGGGAGGAAAATAATGATTACTTTAAAAAATGTTAGTTTCAAAGTGGGAAGACATAGCATTCTAAATAACATAAATATGGAACTAAGAAGAGGGAAAGTTTATGGATTATTAGGTCCCAATGGGGCAGGTAAAACCACGTTATTTAAGGTTTTATTAAATACGATTGTATATAAGGGCGACATCTTCAAAGAAGATGGTAATATGACAATTGGTAAATTGATTGAATATCCAGCCTCTTATCCAAATTTAACCTGTATAGAAAACCTAAAGCTACATGCCTCATATGCTGATATGGAGTACAATGATTCAATCGTAAATCATTTATTAGGGGTAGTCGGCTTACCTGACGCTAAACATAAAAAGTTTAAAGAATTATCTATGGGAATGAAACAACGATTGGGTGTAGCAAAAGCGTTGATGGGAAATCCAAATCTATTATTGTTGGATGAGCCTACTAACGGGTTAGATCCTATGGGCATGAAAGATATGCGAAATCTCATCGAACAGAATCTAAAAGGCAAACACAGAACGATTGTAATTTCTAGCCATAATTTAAATGAAGTTTCTTTGATTACGGATACTTTTCTATTTATAAGAGACGGCAAAAAAATCTTAGAAATTGATAATAACGAAGATATATATATGTTTGGTAGTGTACAACAAATACCTGATAATTCAAACGTTAAACAGGCTATTACTTTATTGAAAAATAGTAAAAAAGAAATGTACTTCATTTTAAGCGAAATCAATTTCAATAAGCTAAAGACTATGACAGATTTTGTATACAGTGAGGTACAGCAACTAACATTGGAAAGCTTATATATTGAGTTGATGTCTACAGATTTGATTGAGGTGAAAAGCTATGTTTAAGTTGATCAAAAATGAATGGATTAAAATTAAGAGTGAAAAGGTAATCTTAGTTATTGTCATACTTAGCTTAATTCCCTTACTAATGAATTTCGTCAATTTTGCTATAAATAATAAAGATATAAGCTTGGATAGTGGTTTTTACTTTACCTATTATAATCAGTATTTTATGATGTTACCGATTATTTCTAATGTGTTAATCTCCTTTATTTTTTATATGGAATTTAAGAACAAAATGTATTTAGATTGGATAACGTATAATATTCCACGTTTTCAATTGCTTTTTTCAAAAATACTTGTCTCTACCATCATTATGTCAGCTATTTGTATCATCCAATTAGTTATTTTGTCTGTTTTCTATTTTGCTATAGACAGAAATATAGAGAATATTCTGCGCTTAATAACTTCTTATATTATCCTTAATGTAATCGTGGTGACAACCATTACTATCGTATTTGCTGCCGTCATCCAATTAACGAAGAATATAGTAGCCAGTATATCTATTGGGATAGGTGTTTCTTTATTGTCAATGATTCTAATGGCGGCACCATTTTCTTTTTTCATTCCTACAGCATTCGGGTACAGACTCGGACTATTAGTCATTGATAATGGCTACTACTATGAAGGAGGTACATCTTCAACTATTATAGGCATAGGCCTGTTTATTCTAATAAACGCTATAATGCTAATGATCAACCTGAGATTAATTTATAAAAAGAATCTGTAAAGGAGTCTGATTATGGAGGATATCCTTAAAAAGTTAAACATCTTTGTACTTGAAGATGATCCAGATATATCAAAATTTTTAAACCTATTCTTGAGTGATTATTTTAATAGGGTAACTGTCAAAACAGATAATCGCTTTAATTATTCGGATTTTGGCAACATAGATATTTTTTTGTTAGATATCGAGATACCGTTTGATAGTGGATATGAGGTCTGTAAACGGATTAAAATGGTTTATCCTAACAAGCCAGTCGTTTTTCTTACAGCGCATAGTCAACTAGATGATAAAATCAAAGGATTAGAATTGGGTGATGATTTTATACCTAAGCCTTTTGAACCTTTAGAGCTTATTGCGAGACTTAAAAATTTGCTGAAAGACAAGTATGGGGATCTTGTCTATTTGGATGAGATAATAGTCGATAAACGGGCACATTTAATATTAGATAGTGTAACGGGAACCAGAATTCCATTAAGTGAAACCGAAAATAAGATATTCTTTTACTTGTACGATAACATTAATATTAGCTTATCGAGAGAGCAAATAATTAATCATGTGTGGGGAGGAGAAGGGCGTAGCAGTCAAGCAAATTCCTTAAATGTGTATATCAATAGTTTGAGGAATAAAGTAGATAATGAAGGCAAGTTGATTCAAACTATTTATGGTTATGGATACAAATTATCGGATCAAAAGGAATGATGTTATTGAAAAAACAACTATATTTTTTCACGCTGATCTCTGTCTTATTCTTTCCAATTGCCTTTATCATTTCCAATTATATCGTATTGGGAGCCCACCTAATACACGATTATATCAATGGGACTGATACTCCTTTTATAGCATACGAAAATTATATATATGTTTTTTCTCTTTTCTTCATTATGATTTTATTATACGTTTTCTTCCTATCAAAAATTATTATCAATATTTCATCTGAAATAAGGCTTCTTTCACATCTGATAAGAAGGATAGCAAAAGATCAAAACTATCCAGAACCAGTAGAGTCCCATGTGTTGAAAAATAGTGAAATGAAACATCTGGGCGAGTCAGTAAATATTTTGATTGATCAATTAAAATACAATCAGGATAAATATAGGGAATCAGAAGAGATGAGAAAAAGATATTTAGATCAACTATCACATGATATTAAAACGCCATTATCGATCATAAAAATTAATTTATTCTACCTAAAAACGCAACAAAATGTCGACAAGGCAATCGAAGAAATTAATAAAAATGCAGATATCATATCGACGCTAAGCGATCGAATATATCACAAGAATTATCTGAATTCCGACTCTATCATTACTCATATGTCACCGGTCAGCTTAAATGACTGCATAAATGCGATTATCGAAAAATGGAACAATGCTTTAAGTCACAAGAAAATAAAGTTTACGAGCAATATAGAAGCTAATCTTGTTTGGGAGTTGGATAGAGTATGGTTTGAAAGGCTTTTTGATAATATATTGCAAAATGTTTTATATCACTCTAAGGCTAGTCAGCTAACAATAGAAGGTATTAAAGAAAATAATCAAGAACAGTTGATTATAACCGATGACGGTGTGGGCTTCGATCTCACAAAACAACTTCAGCAATCAAATCAAAAAGGGCTAAATATTATTAATGAGGTTCCCAAATTGTTAAATCTCCACATTCTAATAGAGAGCAATGAGTCTGGCACAAGGATTGTACTAACTAAAATATAAGAGAAAAATAATGGAGAATTGACTAGATAAGTGTGGTCAGTCAAATTTTGAATAAACTAGAAGACAAAGAATATATCGAACGTTGTACAATAAAAGATAACTGATAGGAGATTATAGCAGGTTTAACAGATAAAGCGAATCAAATGGTATATAACGTATAAAAATAAAAGATACAATGGTATGGTAAATTATAGGGATTTATAAAAAGTAAAGTAACCGATATCATTTGTTAGGTATTTGCGGGAGCTGGAAAAAGTATTCTAACTTAAGCATTTAAAGAACGGATGTCTTAAATTCAACAATTCCGCATGAAATGAAAATGAAGATCTACATACCAATTGAGGGATAGCCTAAGGGAGGAAGTATCATGAATATTGAAAAAATTTTTGCGGATTTTCCAGTATTGGAATCTACGAATCTGATATTAAAAAAAATCGAAGAGGTACACTTACAAGAGTTATATTCGATCTATGACAATAAAAAAGTATTCGAATATTGCGGGATCATTCCTAGACATAACATACAGACGGTTAGTAAGATGATTGGTCATTTTGATAAGGATTATCAGAAAAAAAGAAGAGTTAAGTGGGGGATCTTCCAGAAGAATCAAAGTAATAAATTGGTTGGGGTTTTTGAATTTATGGACTTTAACCAAAAAGTGAACATGGCAACGATTGGTTACTTTTTGGCAGAAAATTATTGGGGGAAGGGCATTGCCACCGAATCCGTTCATACGATAGTAAAATTCTTATTTGAAGAGGTTAATATTAACAGAATTCAAGCAGAGGTCATGCCTGCAAACGAGATTTCAAAGAAAGTCCTCTTGAAAAACGGATTTATGAAAGAAGGATTGTTAAGACAAGCATCTATATGGTCAGACAAAGGAGTTATTGATTTAGAAATATACAGCATCCTTAAAGAGGAATACACGAATAATTAATTTTTTTAACCCCTCTCTTGGACGGGCTTATATGTTTTAAAGAATAGAAAGTTTTTTGCATCACATTTTCAGCCTTAACGTACATTCAACAAACGGGCGCGATCAATGGGATAATCAAATTTTTTTCACTTGAATTGAGTTAATTTCATAATTATGGATCAAAAGATAAAACACGAACATTGTGGTGATTCAAATATTTAATGTAACCTTACACCGGTTGATTGGAGTGGAAGGCGGTGACTCCTGGGGGATTAGCATGACAGGTGAGATCCCGCAGGAGCGGTAGCGACGAGAAGCTCACCGCATGCCCCCCGGAAAGCGTCCGCCTGAAGCGGAAATCAACATTGTTCGGAGTTTTAACATAAAATTTTAATTATGAAATTGATTTAATTGACTAGTTATTTTTAGACATGCCTAAATGGGATGTATTGACAAGTATGATTAGTGAAACGCGTATATTGAATGTTTTATAATAAAATTATGAAAAACTAAGGATTCGTTTTAGATTAGTACCATTATTTCTTGAGAAAGGAGTAATTATATTGGTAGATGCAAAAAAGGCTGCAGAATTTTCGTATAGACAAGGTTTGTACCTAAATGAAAATAGTACTATGTTGCAACTTATCACTAAATTAGTGGGCATCCAAAGTCAAACAAAAAATTCACTTATTTTTTCAGCGAGAGCTAGGAATGTTGAGGTGGATGCTAACACTTTAAATAAGATGTTTACCAGCAAATTGTTAGAGAGAATATGGACAGTAAGAGGTACGATGCACACGATAACCTCTGAAGATTGGTCTTTGTTTCAAAAAGCATTTGCTAAAGAATGGGAAAATAGATGGAGTAAATTTATTTTCAACCATATGACGAGTGAACAAAAAGAGATGCTGGAAAAGTGGATCGTGAACAAAGTTTCGAATGGTCCCATTACAAGAAATAAATTAATGGAGGAGGCTATTTCTACATTTGGAGATTTTCCTTGGGTAAAATATGCCTTTTCATCTTGGGGAGGGCTTTTAAAATCTCTTTGCTACCAAAATTATTTATGTTTCAATCCGGATGGAGAAATAAATAAATATGTTTTAAGAAAAGATGTTGGAATGAATCAAACTGTAAAGTTGTCTGCTGATGATGCCTTGTTCGAGCTATTTAAACGCTATATACATTCATATGGTCCTGCTGATTATAAAGACTTTGTCCATTGGAGCGGGACGACGATAAAAAGATTAAAGCAAATACTAAATAAAAAAAGTATACATATTCCCAACACAAAGCTCCCACACACTAATCCACAAATTAATGTTCTACCTAGATTTGATCCTTATTTACTTGCACATAAAGAGAAATTTTATATTCAACGCGAGTATTATCCAAATGTTTTTAAAAAAGCTGGCAATATAGAAGCGGTTATTTTAAAAGATGGTATTGTAATCGGTACTTGGAAGCAAGAAAAGGGCTTATTAAAAGCGTATAAATTATTTACTTGCTATGAAGAGGATTCTTTAGAAGCGAAAATCGAGGGAGAGTTCATTCGAATGAAGCTCATTGATAGAAAGAAAGACTAGAGAATTCTCCTTCTTTTTATGAGTAAGAAAAATCGTCAGTAATGTCGATATCAGCTGAAGACACCCATGGAAGCGAGCAGCCTGAAGTGGCAAGGGAATCTTTTTGGCGATTTTCGACTTTAGGGCAAGCTATTTTACGCACCGTTAAATCATGTTCTTGAACTAATGATATAGTAGAATCATACTAAGGATCAAACAAGCTATAGAAAAAGTGGTGTTTATATTGCCTTTTAAGAAAATATTAATTGTTGATGACCATATAGAAATTATCGAATTGATGACTGATTTTCTAGAAATGGAACATTACGAAGTTTATAGTGCTAAAAATGCTGAAGAGGCAGAAACACTGTTACGAGAGATGACAATCGATTGTATTATTTTAGATATTATGCTGCCTGGGATTGATGGCTTTACACTTTGTAAGAGAATCCGCAAAGAATCAGAAGTTCCTATTTTATTTTTAAGTGCCAATCATCAAACGGATGCAGATAAAATTAGAGGTCTTATGCTTGGAGCCGATGATTATATTGTTAAAACGGCAAGTCCAAGTGAAATTGTGGCAAGGGTCAAGGCAGTTGAAAGAAGAATAGCTATACATTCTCGGAAAGCTATAGATGTGCATAGAATTTTATCCATCGATCAACTTGAAATAAACCTAGACACAAGATCAGTAAAAGTAGGACAACAACCTGTAGAGTTAACGTCAATCGAGTTTGATTTATTATATTATTTTATGGAAAATGACGGGATAGTGCTAACGTATGAGCAAATTATCGATCGGATATGGAATGATGATGTAACGGGGTTTCACAGTGTACGAGTCCATGTTGCAAAATTAAGAGAAAAGCTAGCTCCTTTTGATACAATTCCAGAGATAAAAACAATTAGATCCGTTGGTTATCAGTTGCATAAGGGAATGAGAGGATAGAAGATGCCAAAGATTAGTTTTAAGGCGTTTATTGCGTTAAGCCTAATTATTATTGTTTTCACACCAATCCTTTTAGCAAAAACCGTTACACGCCTAACGGATGTGTATTCATCCAAGGAAAGTCAAATATTCGATTTGGACTTGTGGGTGCAGGACAATATAGTGAATGCAGATAAGACACAGTTCGATAAGGAAGAATGGAGAAGTGAATTAAAAAAGAAAGCTGAAGAAGATAATCTTGAGTTTCTAATTATGTTTGCAGATAATGAATTGCTCTATACTGAAGGAATGAATAAATCTGAAAATACCCAGCTTTCTGAAGGGAGGCAGGCCCTTTCGGAAAATCTCGAAAAGACCCCTGATCTAAATATAGTTCCTTATAATATTTATGCAGATGATTCTTTCATTGCAACGGTTTATATGAATTACCCTATACCTGCAGAAGAACAAATTAAAAGTACAAACTACGACTTTGTCTTTTACATAGGTGCATTTTCTCTGGTTTCGATACTCTATATAGTATTTTTACAAGTAAATTTAATGAAGCCATTGCGTGCAATTAATAAATCTTCACAGCTAATATCGAATGGAACATACAACATAGATTTACCAGGTTCCACCATTAAAGAAATGAGCTATACGACTCATGCCTTTATTGAAATGGCTAAAAAACTTAAATTATCGCAGGAAACGAACGAAAGATTAGAAGATGAAAGAAAGCTCTTTGTGTCTTCCATTGTTCATGATCTAAGGACACCTATTTTTTCATTGCGAGGTTATTTGGAAGGGGTAATAAAAGGCCTATTTAAAAATGAACAAAAGAAAAGGCAATATGTAGAAATGAGTATGAAACAAGCAAATCACCTGAATGAATTGGTCACGTCTTTGGCCAATTATGCAAATATCGAAGGAAAAATTAAACTCGAAGACATAACAGAATTTCGAGTTTATGATCTAGTACATGATTTAAAGCAGATGCTGTTTTTTAACCTTTCAGAGAAAAAACTTACACTAGAAGTAAATAATCAAACGAATCAGCTCATTGCTGGTGATTATAGATTGCTCAAAAGAGCATTTGAAAATGTGCTGATCAATTGTATTCGTCATAGCCCGCCAACAGAGAAAATAGAAGTAGTCATTAGAGAAAGAGATCGTTTTATAGAAACGATTATTGTAGATAATGGCAAGGGTTTTGCAGAAGAGGATCTTGCGCATATATTTCAACCTTTATATAAAGGGGAAGAAGAAAAGTTTAGTGCTGAACAAAGAATGGGATTAGGTTTAACCATTGCCCAGGTTATAATTCAGAAGCATAGTGGAACAATCCAAGCCGCAAATGATGAGGAAAAAGGGGCAAAGATTGTGATAAAAATACCTAAACATATCAGCGATCATAAAGCATAAAAACGAAGGATCTCCTTCGTTTTTATTATTGTAAATAATTGTCTACAACAATTGTGCCAGTCAATCGGACCATAAAAAAACTAGAGTGAAGTGAACTCTAGTCTGAACGAATACTAATGAGATTGAGAAATAGTATATAAAACGGAAAGAAAATCAATCCACCCATTAGTATGAAACCTGCACCTGGACCTGGGTCATCTCCAGGATTGGTCGCAGGAAAGAAAAAAGCAAAAGTACGTACAAAAAAGACAAAATAGGGTATCCAGAGAACGACTGTCCAAAATCTTGCTATTCTTCCACTTCTCACTATACATCTAAAAAAAGAAATAGTGGGCAAAGTCATTCGTCAATGACCTTACCCACTAATCTTAGTATGTTTTTCGCCTTATCCATCTTGTTTCACAATCGAGTGTATTCCCTTTCACATTGTTAAACTAACGTCCTCATTAATGTAATGCGTGTAGAGCTTGAATAGCTGATTTTTCATCAGTGAGAAAGAAAACTTGCTTGCCTTTGTTGCATTCATAAATAAAATCCTTAAGACTCTTGCTGGTATACTCTTCGAAGTTTCCTAGAACTGCCAACTTAACATGATAGCTTACATATTTCTGCAGGATGTCACCAGCTAGCTTTGTCTTTAAATCAAAAAATTCCTCCGTAATGTTTGATTGGTGAATAACAATTTTATTGCTATCATGAATATAACTAATGGTTGCCCATTAAATCCAAAGCATCTTGGACATTTCGAATTAATATTTCGGAAGATTCAACAATGGCTACTTTTGACCCTTTTTTTTGATCGATTCTTATATTCATCTTGTGTACCTCCTAATGCAGAATAGTTTGCTCCGTTTGTTCTAGATCATTGTGATAATACTACCATAACTTCTTTTTTATTTTTGAGTAAACGCTAAGAAAAATCGGCAAAAATGGTGACACGCCTGCGGGAATAGCATCAGCTGAAGACCTTAGAGCGAATGTGAGGAGGCTGAAGCGATGGGAGCCTTTATGACGATTTTCGACTTTTGGGACAGCTCTTTTTAGGATGGATTATTATATTTTCAAGGTTATACCCTGTTATTGTTTATAAAATAATGATATTTCTTGATAAAGTCTTGATAATAGATCGATAGAGAATTGATTTCCCTTGACTATAATTTTTATGAGAATAAGAAGGGGGAGATCAAAAATGTCTGTTCTTAGCGTGAGAGGACTTTCTAAGGTATATGGCCAAGGTCAAAGTCAAGTAAAGGCATTAAATCAGATTGAATTAGAAATTGAAAAAGGCGAATTTGTCGCAATCATGGGGACGAGTGGTTCTGGGAAATCGACCCTTTTAAATATGATATCTGGACTAGATACTTATGAACAAGGAGAAGTCCTAATAAGTGGTGAAAATATTAAGGGGTATTCAGATCATGAATTGACTCGTTTACGCAGAGAAAAAATAGGATTTATTTTTCAATTATTTAATCTAATTCCTGTGTTGTCCGTTCTAGAGAATGTTACACTCCCGGCAATGCTAACTGCAAAGAATAAGAAAGAATTAGAAAAAAAGGCCACTGACTTGTTGGATTTGGTAGGTTTAGGTTCTTTTATACAAACTAAACCTAATCTATTATCGGGTGGTCAACAACAAAGAGTAGCAATCGTGAGAGCACTGATCAATGAACCAGAATTAATTCTGGCAGACGAACCTACTGGTAGCCTTGATTCAAAAACCTCTAAAGCCATGATGGGCATTCTTCAGAACTTCTGTGAGGAGCTAGGACACACATTAATTGTAGTCACACATGATGCAAATGTAGCTGCCTATGCGAATCGAGTTATTTTCATGCATGATGGTAAAATCCGCGATACGTTAAATTTAAAAAACTCAAACATGCAGGATAATGAAATAGTTAGGATCATTGCATCTAAGATTGAGGAACTAAGCCTATGAGACTATTTATTAAGGCAGCTTTTAACTCATTATTCAATCATAAGGCAAGAAATGGCTTCTTAGTTTTAGGCATTTCTCTAGGTGTTGCGCTAATTGTTATTGTGCAAATTTTATTGGCTAGTTTACAAGAAGCAAATGAACAGACAATCAAAGATTTACATGGTGATTTTGATGTAGTAGTCGGTTATCAGGACAGTCATAAATCCGTAACGAAGTCAGAAATTGAGACGATTGAGGCAATAGAAGGAGTAGAAAAAACAAGTCCATTTCTATACCCCTATTTAAACAAAGAAGAAGAATACGAGATGTGGAGCGAACCAATTTATATTGGTTTTAATAATGATGAAATGGCTTATGAATACCCATTTGTGTCAATAGCATCTGGAGATTTCCCTAAAGCAGCAGAAGCATTAATTTCTCCCACATATGCGAAATTAAATAACTTGCAAATTGGTTCAATGATAGAACTGAATTTTCCACCACAAGGGAAAAGAGAGATCACGGTATCGGGAATAAGTGAAGAGCATGAAGGCTTAACGAATATGGTGATTCTCGATTTTCATTGGCTTCAAGAGGCTACGTTAAATGATGGAAGAACAACTGCATTGATTATTAAGTTAGATGATATTGAAAAGAAATCGGATGCTGTTCAAGCATTGCGAGAGCTTAACCCAGATTTTTTTATTGATAATCGACAAGAGATTAACAATGAACGTAATAATATTGGAGGGCTAGGCCCTTTTGTTAAGGGGCTTAATATCGCCATTTATCTTATAAGCGCATTGATACTTATTAGCACAATGAGAATGTCCATACAAGAAAAGCAAAAGGAACATGCAACGCTACGACTATTAGGTTTTGAGAAAAAACACATTATGTTTTTAGTTTTATTTGAAACGATGATAGTAGGATTAGTGTCCTTAGCCGTGGGAATCCTTATTGGTATTCTAGTTCCTTTTCTTACACTTGATGTATTTTTAGGACTAATGGGCATTCCAAACGCCGGGATTGTCTTACCATACGATAATATACTATTTAGTTTGGGGATTTTTACAGGAGTCATTTTCCTGTCTTCTCTCATTCCCGGCTATATAGCAAGTCTTTCTCCACCCATTGTTGTTTATAGAGGTGTGAAAAACAGCAAAGGTATTACTAAAAGATATTTCATGATTAGTCTGTTGTACGCAATATTCATCATTCTATTATTTGCCGTTAATCAATGGTATTGGCAATCAAGGCTGATGTATGTTATGAACGCAGTTTCGTTTATAGCGTTGATTTTTATTACGATTCCACTCATGTTTGTACTATTTGAGAAGGGGATCAGTCTGTTCGATCGAAAAATAAAGGTTAGAGCTGAAGGCTTATTAGCCACGAAGAATTTACTAAGGCAATTAGGCAGAAATATACAAATATCTACTATTTTCACTTTAGGGGTTGTCATCTCAATTATAGGAATGGTGGTATTAACAAGTGTTAAAGCGAACACCACTGAAGCAATCATAGATACTTACCCCAATGACTTAAAATTGGTATCAGTGGGCTCCCAAATAGAAGAGGGATTTCCGTTTTCATTCTATGAAATTGTTAGTCAGAATCCACATATAGAAGCGCATTTTTACACAAACGAGATGCTGTTTGATACGATGAATCTTCCAGCAAAACAAGGTGAAGTGATATTAGCCTTTAGCGGGACTGATTTACAATACAGCTTAGATCGAGATGAGGTTCAAACAAAGGATGGAATTCGTCTCGAGGAAGAATTGAGTACGAATGGCGTTATGCTCACAGAGACTACTTCAAAGAAATTAGGATATCATTTAGGCGATGTCATAGAGGCTAATATCTCTGAAAATACAGATCAAGTTGATAAGGAAGAATTTATTGTAGAAGGTATTATAACGAATTCAAAGCATATGAGTGATGATTACAAAGTTTTCACTACTAGAAAAAATATGGAAGAGATGTTTCAAATTCATACTCTTCACAGTGTAGAGATGAATCTAACATCAGATGTAGACGAACAAGAAACAATAGAAGAAGTACAATCACTGATTCAACAACCACAGTATGCTAATACGATTTTATATAATAGAGTGGAAGAATTAAATAAGCTAGAAGAACAATTAATGCAACGCTTTTTGATTCTATTTCTAGCTGTCGGATTAATCATTATGTTTACCATCATCGGGTTAATGAATAGTACAGCCAGTAGTATTAAGGAAAGAATCCAAGAATTAAGTATGCTGCGTGTGCTTGGTTATACGAAGAAACGATTATTTTCGTTGTTATTACTTGAAGGAGCTCTTTTAACGGGAACAGTTGGAGTATTTGCAGTTGGATTATCCATGATTTCTACTTACTGTTTGCTTCAAAGTTTAAATGCCACGACAATTCCGTCCATGCCCTTACTTCTGGGAGGAATAATCGTTTTTTCTCCATTAATAGGGATGGGGGCAGTCTTATTTCCTGCTCTATGGGCAACGAGGCAAGATGTAATGAAAGGATTACGTTAGGAGTCTGGGACGAAAGAAAAGACGAACTAGTATATTCCACGGGCGAGTGGTAATTCCTCTCAGGCGTCTACGTATATTTCCTCTGCTAAAGGTAATGCATTGTTCGTCTTTGGAGTTTAATATTTTAATTATGTCCTAGACTCCATATAGTGAACTCGGTATCGGAAATAATAGACAATGACGGCAAAGAATTTTGCTCTTCCGAAATCAGTGGGGGATGAAGAAATCCCCTCTGATTGAAGTTTCACTTTATCTTAAAAAAGTGTTTTGATATTTTGACAAATGGAAACATTACAGACCAGGCGCCGGTCCAGTTGACTCTCGCTTTACTATCGAAGTATGAAGTAAGGTCTCCTGCAGCGGTTCAGTTGGATGGTCCATTCGCCAATATAATTGCTCAACTGCTTTTCTGCCGTACAACTCTAGGTCTACATTAAATGTTGTTATTTTTGGTTTCGACAGCCGAGAAAGTGGACCATTATCAAAGCTGCATACGGACAGGTCGTTAGGAATTTTATAGCCCAGTGCCTGAAGATGTGTTAACACAAGGAAGCCAAATCCATCATTGATGCAAAACCAAGCTGTCGGCTGTTCCTTAAGCTTGTCCAGAGCAGTCGAAACATCCTCTTCCCTTTCCTTAATATCAGCCAAAATATGCTCTCTTTCTAAAGGGATTCCGTGCTCCTTTAAGGCAAGCGTATAGCCCTCCAATCTTTCCTGGTAGCTTGGAGAACGTTCCACATCTCCCATAAATCCAATTTGTTTATGACCAAGCTCAATTAAATGATGCGTAGCTGTATAAGCAGCAAACCGATTATTAAGCAAAATTGCATCCGTGCAATTGAATGGGTGATGGTGGTCAATTAGAACTGTTGGAATTCCTGTACTTAAAATGCGATTAATGTAGTCAGTACTGATATGTGAAATAATAATGACTCCGTCAATTGTATCGTATTCAAAAAAAGAAGGCAGGATGAGCCGATCTCTTGACTCATCATCAATCGATTGGATGACCAAATTCATTCCGCGTTTTGCCACTTCTCTTTGAACAGATAAATAAATTTCCCCAAAAAAGCCTTTCTGTGAAAAAGCAAAGTCGGAGGCAAGTAAAGCAATATTTCCACGCTTTCTAGGAGGTTGCTTTTTGCTCGTTGTATAGTGATATCCTAACTCTTCTGCAGCTTTTTCGATCCGTTTTCTAGTGTCCTCACTGACTCCGGGCTTTCCTGACAGCGCCTGGGATACGGAATTCTTGGAAATATTTAATTGATCAGCTATATATTGCATGGTTATTTTTTTTGGTTTCATTTCTATATCCCTCGCAAGTCGTTAGTTACATTGTTTGTCACGTTACAAATTTAACTATACATGAAAAAGTAATTTGTTACAAATAGATGAAACCGATTTATTTTATAAAATATTCATTGACCAATCTGTAATTACATTATATGATGGTTTTGTAAGGTTATTTATCATTACTTTTTGATTACAAAATATTTTTTGTAATTAGAAATGTTTAATTTGTCATTCTTTGTTTTAGTAGAATTCTAAATTCCATTACATGTGGGTTCAAAATGAAAGAATAAAAAGTATTGAACAGGCTGTTTTGGTAATAATTTTCAAAAATTAAGTAACGCTACTAAATAAGAGATGACGCTTTTACAAACTAGTATGGGGGGATACACATATGAAGAAGTCACTTTATTTAGTCCTTGCCGTTTCACTTTCTATGTTAGCACTTGCTGCTTGTGGAAACAAAGACGATCAAGGCGCAGATATCGACGCGCCCGAAGGTGCAACTGTGATTGAGTTTTGGGCAGCAGCAAACCCATTACAGGAATCATTCTGGAATAAGGTTGCAGATGAATTCAACAACTCGCAAGATGAAATTCATGTTGCAGTCAGTCAAATGAGAGAAACGCCAACTTCAGAAGCGACTGTTCAGTCTGCTCTTGCTTCTGATAGCGCTCCAACTATGTCAGAAAATATTAATCGTGGATTTGCATCCCAATTAGCGAACAGCCAAGCGCTTGTTCCTTTAAATGAATTAGATGGCTGGGATGATATTCTTACGGAACGTAATATGACAGAAACCGTCGAAGCTTGGGAATTTGCAGATGGTAACCAATATGTTTTACCAATTTATTCGAATTCTATGCAGTTCGGTTGGAGAATCGACATCTTAAAGGAACTTGGCTTTGAAGAAGCACCAAGAACATATAGTGAAGTGTATGAAGTGGTTGATGCATTAAAAGAAGAATATCCTGATAAATTCTTATGGGCGAAAAGTGAATTAGCGTCACCTGATGCGGGTGCGCGATGGTTTGACTTTTTCACCTTATATGCTGCCGCTTCAAATGGCAATAACTTTATTGAAGGTGATTCATTAATTAGCGATGATGATGCTGGCCAACAAGTATTAGAGTTCCTAAGCAATGTACAGGAACAAAATGGACTATTGACCAATGAAGCATCTGATCCTTTCGAAACAGGTCTTAGTATCTTTGCTGATTTAGGACCATGGACGTTCCCATATTGGGCTGAGCAGTTTCCAGAAATGGTATATGGAGAAACGTTTGTGCTAACACCACCTCCAGTGCCAGACGATATGGATACAGACGAAGTGAATACATTCGCTGATTCAAAAGGAATAGTCATTTATGCCTCTGCAACAGAGGAAGAGCAACGAGCTGCAATGGAGTTTATTACTTGGGTTTACAACAACCCAGAAATGGACTTGCAATGGTTTGAAGAGACGAACATGCCGCCGGCACGCGATGATTTGGGAACGAATGAACAGTTCCAAACCTTCTTGGAGGACCATCCGGAGCTTGTCCAGTATGCAGAAGCAGTTCCTTACGGAGTACCACCAATTGATAATCCTGATTTCAATACACTGCAAACATTTATTGGTCAGGAAGCCCTTAATCCAGTTGTAACCGGAGCGAAAGATCCAAAAACTGCTTGGGAGGATATGAAGAGGGCCATAGAGGGGGCACTTCAGTAATGAATAAGGAAAATAATAAATTGGGCTGGTTATTTACCAGTCCTTACCTTATATACACACTTATTTTTTTCCTCATCCCATTAGTATGGTCATTTTATCTGGCTTTTACAGATTGGAATCTAATATCGCCGGATTTTGAAATGATTGGATTACAAAACTTTATTAATGCTGTTAACCATCCAGGGGTTCAAGCAGCTTTTTTTGTTACCTTTAAATTTTTAGCTGTGTTTGTTCCAATGGTGATCGTGGGTTCTTTACTTGTAGCCCTTGTTGTTAATAGTCTGCCTAGCCGTTTTAAAGGAATTTTCCTTGTCGGATTCTTTCTCCCTTACTTAGCATCTGGTGTTGTTTCCTCACTGATTGTCAAAGGCATATTATCGTATAACAGCCCAGTGAATGTATTTTTGCGTGGGACACTCGGCTTGGATATTAATTGGCTCGGAACCCCGTTTTCAGCTCTTGTAGTTGTCGCTATCATTATTGCTTGGAAATTCTCAGGGTATTATGCCCTTATTCTAACTTCTGGTTTGGAAGGCATCAATCAGGAAATCTACGAAGCAGCTGAGATGGATGGGATAAAGCCGGCACAACGGTTCTGGAAGATCACACTTCCAATGTTGTACCCGGCTCTTTATACAACGCTGATTTTATCGATTGGTGTTACGTTTGGCATATTTACTGAAGTCTACCAGTTAACTGGCGGTGGCCCGAACTACGCCACCAATACATGGCAAATGGAAATTTACAACCAAGCATTTGCAAACCTGAACGCTGGGTATGCTTCTGCAGTTGCGTTAATTGCCGCTGTTGTAACATTCGCATCAATTTTTGTCTTCAGAAAACTTTTAGAATTGTGGGGGAAACGAAATGGCTGGAGTTAAAAAGAACAAAAAAGTTCAATTACGTTATGTCATTGCATTTGCCTTATTAGGCATTATGGTTTTCCCCTACTTATATATGGTTCTCATGTCATTTGCAGACTGGGGACAAGTAGATCGAAAACTAATTCCGACTAGTTTCACACTTCGTTCCTATGAATGGTTGTTTATTGGCGGTGAAGCTAACATTCCACAGCCGTGGTTACGAGCGTTCTTTAATACATTTGTTGTCTCTGCGGCTTCCACTGCCCTCATGATGATATCAGGGATAGTCGTCGCTTATACGCTGGCAAAAATTAAGTTTAGAGGCGGAAAATTTTTAAACAATGTCATCCTGTTTCAAATGTTTTTCCCTGGCGTCATTTTGCTCGTGCCAATGTTCTTATTAGTTCAAAATGTTGGGTTATATGACACATACTGGGCGATGATTATTCCTAAGGCATTAAGTCTATGGGCAGTCTTTATGTACACCAACTTCTTCCGGGCTATTCCGGAGACATTTATTGAATCGGCAAAATTAGACGGGGCTTCGACCTTACAAATAATGTTCAAGATTGCTGTACCTATGTCGAAATCGATTACGACCGTTATCTTTTTGTTTCTCTTTATGGAACGGTGGACAGAGCTTTTATGGGATATGATTGTTGTCCGCAGTGATCAGATGCTGACACTAAATGTGCTCATTTCGCAAATGTTTGGTCCTTATGGTGGCTACCCTGGTCCAATGTATGCAGCATCTGTATTGCTCACGCTGCCAATTATTATTATCTTCCTGCTCTTTGCGAAAAGGTTCAAGGACGGAATGCAGTTTACGCTAAAGTAAAAGGAGTGCTAGTAAATGAAATCAATGATAAAAAACGAGTTGAAAACATGCTCAGAGCTGTTAGCCGAATATGAAAACAGGCCAGCTTCTAAACAAGCAGAAAACATCGAGTTTGCTGGTGTTGGAAAACGAGATGTATACAATATTTCAGCTCCGTTTGAAGACAATGGTGAACATGTGATCGCTGGCCGAGTTGAAGAACGGGACAGTGAACATGCTTACGTCTACTTTTTCGTTGAAAACGATGGAGTATGGTCGCCGCGGGCAGATGCGCCTATTTTTGAATTGCAGGACCCATTTGTCACAAGGATTAACAGTGAACTAATTTTAGGGGGAGTTGAGATATTTCCACACCCCACGATGCAGGATGCGTTAAGCTGGCGAACCGTTTTTTATAGAGGAAGCAATCTCTCTGATTTAAAACAATTTGCGACCGGTCCTGACGGAATGAAGGATTTGCGCCTCGTTCAAGTAGCGGACGGACGCATTGGAGTCTTCACCCGCCCGCAAGGTGAAAAAGGTGGACGAGGAAAAATTGGTTTTCAAGTGATTGATTCGATTGAAGAGTTTACACATGATCTGATTAATCAAGTCCCATTGTTGGACGAACAATTTACAGAAGAAGAATGGGGCGGAGCCAATGAAATACATCTTCTCTCCAATGGACTGCTTGGTGTATTAGGCCATATTGCTCGATTTGATGAGGAAGGAAACCGCCACTACTATTCAATGGCATTTGTTGTCAATCCTCAAAATGGGCAATATTCCGATCTCCAGCTCATTGCCAAACGCTCTGATTTTCTTCCTAGCGAATCAAAGCGGCCAGATTTACAGCAAGTTGTTTTCAGTGGCGGATTAATAAGGCGGGCAGACGGTTTAGCCGATTTATATGTAGGCATTAGTGATGCCAGTGCTCAAAAAGTAACAATTGTTGATCCATTTACTCAGTTCGAAGAGGAGAATTAATATGAATGTTTACCGATACAAAGAAAATCCATTAGTCACACCTACAGATGTACCACCACATAGAGATGATTTCGAGGTGATCGGTGCATTTAATGCAGGAATTACAGAATATAACGGCGAGATCATCATGCTTTTACGTGTGGCAGAGCGCCCAATTCATCATGAAAAAAATGTGGTTAAAGCGCCTGTTTATAACCATGAAACAAATACATTAGATATTATTGAGCTAGAAACGAGCAACCCGGATTATCGATTTGAAGACCCGCGCTCGATCAGAAAAGCCAGTGATCCAGATAGCTATGCCTATTTAACGTCATTATCCTATTTGCGAATTGCCAGAAGTAAGGATGGACACGAATTTACTATAGATGATGAGCCATTTATCTATCCTCAGGATCCATTGGAAGTGTTTGGTATTGAGGATCCGCGGATTACAAAAATTGATGATATCTACTATATTTATTATAGTGCTGCCTCCTCATATGGGGTCGGCGAAGCATTAGTATCCACCAAGGACTTCAAGAGCATTGAGCGTCACGGAATGATTTTTGCCCCAGAAAACAAGGATGTTTGCATTTTTCCTGAGAAAATTAATGGGAAATACTTTGCCATGCACCGTCCAGTGCCAAAGGGCGGCGGGATGCCTGAAATCTGGCTTGCAGAATCCGATAACCTGCTGTATTGGGGCAATCATAAGCACCTGCTCGGGTTACGTGAAGGGATGTGGGACAATGCGCGTATTGGCGGTGGTGCTGTTCCGATTAAAACAGAAAAGGGTTGGCTAGCGCTTTACCATGGCGCTTCAACAGATAACCGCTATTGCATGGGCGCTGTTTTACTGGATCTTGAAGACCCGACTACTGTCATTGCCCGCTCAGACAAGCCACTTATACAACCAGAGGCCGATTATGAAGTTGAAGGATTCTTTGGTGATGTTATCTTCTCATGTGGTGCTATTGTAAAAGGCGATGTTGTCCAAATGTTTTATGGTGCTGCCGACACCTCCATGGCCTGCGCCGAATTAAGCTTGCAAGAAATACTTGACTCGTTAACAGCTGTATAAAAAAGGTGAAACGCAGTTTGGCATTTAGTCAGACTGCGTTTCTTTTGGATTTAATGGTTGCTAAAAAACTTTCTTTTGGTCTAGATAACAGCACGCATGACATTTAAAAGTATGCAGAGATTCAACTTATTTTCCTCTTCTTTCACATCCTACCTCATGAAGAATCGTTTAGAGCTTTTCGATTCCATCCAACTCGTCAGTCTCCTTCTTATATACTACGATATGTCCAAGACTTCGCTAACTGCATAAAGGTTACCATACTGGATCTTAATGCCTGTATAAAGAGGATTATGATTTTATTCTACGCGCCGTTTTCCAGTGAATTCCCTCGAAATTCGGTGCATAGCCCCTTCTACGTACTATTTTTCGAAGAATTTCCTTTGATTTCGGTTCATAGAAGGACTCTACGCACCATTTTCCAGAGAATTTCCTTGAATTTTGGTTCATAGCCCCTTCTACGCACCACTTTTCGAAGATTCTCCTTGGATTTCGGTTCATAGATCATTCTACGCACCATTTTTCGAAGATTCTTCATGGAATTCGGTTCATAGAAGCCTCTACGCACTGTTTTTCGAAGAATTTCCTTGGATTTCGGTTCATAGAGCATTCTACGCACCATTTTTCGAAGATTCTTCATGGATTTCGGTTCATAGAAGATTCTACGCGTCATTTTTTCCAAGCTTATTCTGAAGAGATGGCTCTCCTTAGTTGATTGGATATTTCCTCCGCTCAATACATTGTTTGTCTTTGAATCTTAGCATTTTAGTTAAGTCCCAGTCTCTTCAATAATTACCTCAACATGTTTCAAATAAAATTCAATTTTCTCTCATAGTTAATAAGCAAGAGATTTTAGTCTTCATGAAAATAAGCCAGATCCATGAATGATTTCATCACTAGAAAGCAATGTTGTTTCATAGATCGTTTTGTTATGCTTCATCATGAAAGATTGAACAACCTTAAAACCTACTGCATAACCAGCACAAAAGGAAAGTCCTACAGGCTCGTATCCCTCTTGTTTGGCGATCTCATCCCCAAACATATAGCTGCTGACCTCGGCAAATCCTTTTATGTTTAGAGCTTCCCCAATAACATGGATTGAATACTCTAAATCATCTTTATCCATGCTGGTCACCCATGGACCTAACTGCTCTGCTCCATACAGCTCTTTTGCAAACGAATCAGCCAAACCTTCGATGACAAGATAGTCTCCCACTGTCACATTGCCATGATCCCAGTCGAAATAAGAAAAACGAATGTTGTGATGGAACTCATGAGCAATAACGGCAGGAAGTTTAGGTATATTGTAATCATTCGGGAAAATATTCACAGTAATAAACCCAGGAATACCCCCAAATCCCGTATATCCCTTCTGAAGCTTCAATTTATCTGGATCTGCTACGTATAATCCAAATTTTATTTCATCTGCATTTACTTTTAAGCCTGACTCAATAGCATTTTGTATGCAGGCTTGGATAGCAGCCTCTGCCATTTCATAGGCATTATGATCTTTTAGAATATATAGTCCTTGTTGAAGTTGCTTATCGTTAGAAATGTCTGCGTAACCTAGCATGTTTGTGGCCATTAAAACGTCATAGCCATTCTCTTGTTTTGCTTTTATAGGAACATTTATTAGATTCCACATTTCCTTAAATGGAGCCATCATTTTGTAACGAAAGTATTCTTTTCTTTCTTCCAATTCTGTAATAGCAAGCAATTCTTCATACTGTTCTATTGTATTAATCATTTTATAGATTAAGCTCATTTCAATCATCCCTTTCGCCAATATCTGGTGTTGTAATTTTGCAGCATCTTAATATTTTCTTCCGAGGTAGCTAAGTCTAAATGAAATAACCTGTCATTTTTGCGGAAAGGATTTGAACAAACTTTTCTAAGCCATTCTTTTGCCTTCAATAAGTTTAAAGTGGCATAGTATCGTATAGAGCATTCAGTTACTCCTGTCATTTTATAAACTACTTCTGTTGTAAACAGCGTAATTCACCTCCCAATTAAAAGGTTAAAGTATGCCGTTGCGTCAATGTCAATTATACTTAGCTTTCAAAACGGAACCTTTTTTATCTGAATCAATTTCATAATAGAAAATTCAGTATTAAAATCCGAACAATATTGATTTTAACTCCAAGTGAACGCTTTCCGAGGGAGGGGGAGGCGTGTGGTTGAGATCTGCAGGAGAGTCAAGGTACAAAGGCTAAATACGCGCTGTCTTGGCCATCGTTTTACAGAGGTTTTCCATGGAATTCGGTTCATAGAACACTCTACGCACCGTTTTACAAGGATTTTCCATGAATTTTGGTGTATAGAAGGCTCTACGCACCGTTTTCCAGAGATTCTCCATGAATTTTGGTGTATAGAATGCTCTACGCGCCGTTTTCCAGAGATTCACCTTGAATTTTGGTGCATAGAAGCCTCTACGCACTGTTTTCCAAAGATTTTCCTTGAATTTTGATTTATAGAATCCCCTACTCGCCACTTTACAGAGATTCTCCTTGAATTTTGGTATATAGTAATATTCTACGCGTTATTTTACGTAATTGAGTCATCATCTCTCATCTTATACTGAATTTTCACATTGTATTTTACAGAAAGGGATTATGAAATTAATTCAGTCATTAATCAAAAGTGAGTTGGACTTATTTTTTCGGCACAGAATATACAAAGCTAATTGATTATTGCTAGTATAGGTATAGAGCAGGTACTACTCTGATATTATGGGGATATGTTAGACACTGTAGACTTGCGAGGGGGGGAAACGAATATGAGAAGTATTCGAAGCTGGTTTGTAGAACATTTACTCAAACGACTGAGTAATAAAGATAGCTTCACCGATGAAAAATTATACGCTGAGTTTTTAAAAACAAAACAAATTGAAAATGAAAAACCCTATGTCTTATCAACGTATATTCAGAGAAAGTTTAATATTGAAAAGCTGCATTTTGCTGGAATGGACTGTTATATTTTTAATCAGGAAAGCACTTCTTCAGGATCCATACTTTATTTGCATGGAGGAGGATACATAAAACAACCATCGATATATCACTGGAATTTTCTTGGGAAAATTGCAAAGGAAACCAATGTTAAAATATATGTTCCAATTTATCCTAAAGCACCTAATCATCAATATAGAGAGTCTTTTGCTAAGGTTCTTCCACTATATGAATGGATATTAGATACTTCAGCTAAGGAAAATATTATCTTAATGGGTGACTCCGCCGGAGGAGGCTTCGCGTTAGCGTTAGCACAATTGCTCTTAGAAAAAGGATTGCAACAACCCAGGCATATTATTTTATTCTCACCTTGGCTTGATATTACGATGGAAAACCCAGATGCTTATGAATTGGAACATAAGGATCCAATGTTAGGAATTTATGGTTTGATCCAAATGGGAAAAGCCTATGCAGGAGATACTGACCCAAATCATTATTTACTCAGTCCCATCAATGGGAAGATAACAGGATTGGGAGAAATTACTTTATTTATAGGAACACATGAAGTTTTTTTACCTGATGCTAGAAAGTTCAAAGATATTACTGCATCAAAAGGAACTAGAATCAACTATTTTGAATATCCGAAAATGAATCATATCTTTGTACTTTACCCGATTCCAGAAGCAAAAAAGGCGACTAAGAAAATTGTGGATATCATAATGAATGTGTAAATGGATAACCTCAGTAAAATAAGATTTAATTATGAATCGAGAGTAAATATAAGGTAAAATAGAGTGCGAGGCAAAATCAGTATGTATAGAGGTGTTCAACAGATGGATGAATGGTACAAACTTGATAATGCAGGGAAGTTGTTCCATGCTGTATCGGAGCAAGCAAATTCTTCGGTCTTCCGGGTTGCTGCAATTATGAAGAACACAGTACAACCAGCTAAACTGCAACTTGCGTTGGACGATGTTCTCAAACGCCTCCCTATTTTCTCAGTAAAGCTTCGAAAAGGGGTTTTCTGGGATTTTCTTGTAGAAAATAAAGAAAAGCTTTATGTTCAGCTTGAAAACCAATATCCATGTGCACCAATTGATCCGATAGAAACAAGCGGGTTTTTATTGCGTGTTATTTATTATAAAAAACGGATTGCTGTGGAGTTTTTCCATTCTGTAACTGATGGAACAGGGGCTTTAGAATTTATTAAAGCACTCATTTATTATTATCTATCTCATCTTGGAGAAGATGTGACCTATGAAAGTACATTAATCGATATTCATAATCAGCCAAGCTATTATGAAAGAGACGATAGTTACCAAAACTATGGGACAGATGAAAAGGCAGAGAAATTTAAAGAGACGCCTTCATATCAGATCCGCGGTATTTCCATGGATCAAACCATTACTGTGCATGGAAAAATGAGCGCAAGTAAAGTGCATCAACTTGCCAAAAAGTACGGAACAACGATTACCGCTTTTATCACGGCCGTTATAATTGCAGCTATTTATAAAGAGAGATTACAGTATCGAGCATATAAAGAAGAGATAAAGATTGCTATCCCAGTTAACTTACGGAGCCTTTTCCCTTCCAGTACACTCCGCAATTTTTTTGGTGTTGTCAATATCGGCATGTCTGTGACAGAGAAGATGACTTTAGAAGAAATAATCGAAGAAACATCGAAGCAATTGCGTGAGAAAGTGCAAAAAGAAAGCTTGCAGCAAAGTATTAACGATCGAGTGAAATGGCAAACTAGATTGACAGCACGATTTATTCCGCTCCCGCTTAAATACCATGCAATTCGGTATGGTTATAGAAGTTTTAGTGAGCGCACCAAAGCAATGACCTTGACAAATATGGGGAAAGTACGGCTTCCTGACTCAATGGAATCACATATTGATCATATGGAAATGGTTTTATACCCGACAAAGAAAAGCCCAATTAACGCAGGGATGATCGCGGTCGGGGATGAACTCGTCATCACATTTGCAAGAATGATACAAGAAGCGGACATTATCCGTACTTTCTTTAGAGAGCTTTCCGAGACATATAATTTGGAGATAGAAGTATATTCCAATGATAGCAGGTGAAACCAATGCAACATTATTGCTCAAATTGCAAGACCTATACAAAACAACAATATTGTCCATTATGTAAACATGAGCTTTCTGCTAAATTGGAAGATAACCCGTATTATCCCGTCTATGAAACCAAGGTCCACCGGCGTCGCTTTGCACAACGAATCGTTTTATTTATTGCGACTTTTGTTATTAGTACATGCTTATTAATCAATTTATTAACTGAACCGAATCAATTATGGTTCTTGTATGTATTGGGGCCCGTTTTATATGGATTGTTATTAATTAATCATACAATCCTCTCTAAAGCACATACTGGCTCCAAAGTCATTTTTCAAGTTATTGCCCTTTCCATTATGCTTTTTATTCTGGATGCTGCATCTGGAAGTTCAAAATGGTCGATCCACTACGTTATTCCTTTTCTTGTAATGCTTGCTACATTGTTTGTAACCATTATTGTACTGAGAAAGCCAATGAAATGGCGGGAATACATTGGGTATATGACGACAATGATTATTTTAGGCTTTCTTCCCGTCATTCTTTTTCTAAGCTCATGGTCAACGGTGTTATGGCCGAGCGCGGCAACTGCCTTATATGCCCTGCTAACGCTGATTGGGATGATACTATTTTCAGAAAAAACGATGAAGAATGAAATTGTGAGGAGGTTCCATTTCTAATAATAAAATACAGGATATTGTGTCTTAGTTTTTCATTCTCTCTATTGAGTGGAGAATAAAAAACTAAGACACAATGAAAGTTTACTTTATATTTGTGCTACTACACCTTCAATACTCAGTCCGTCTACACCTGACTCGGAACAGCCCATACCTAATTTTTATTGGTTGTCATAGCTTGTGACAGGAGAAAAAGAATGGTAGTGGTGATCGCTATAACAATAAAAATTATGCCGATAAACACCGTCAAGAAGTAGCAAACCCCATAAAAGCTCCTGCAATGATGAACATTTCCATATGCTCTGAGAAACCAGCCTAATACTAAATAAGATTAATCTAATAAAAAACATTTTTCCCGCTAATCCTGTCCCGAAGCTACCTGCCAATAGAATGTAATCCACTGTACTATTTTTAGAGGAACAGAGGAGCAGTTTTTTTCTACTATAACGGTATGTCAAAAATATTGAATTTCTAAGAAATATACTTTGAGTGTGGGTTATATTAAGAAGGAATTTATCGAAAGAAATAGAAATATGTATTAAAGGCTGGGACAGAAGTATTTTCACCCAAAAAGTTGAACTACTATGTATCTATGACCTATAACCCGCTTGGGAAATACCTATAGCTTGTAGTCATGCAGGTGTTGCGACGTACAGGACGTAATGCAGATGATGAATCAGGACGTAGCGCTATGAGTCTACGTAAGGACGGCGCGTATTTAGCCTTACGTACTTTTTAAAAATTTGGTCATGTGGAGCCCAAATTTGTTTCACCATTTGGAGTAATGGTAGAAACTAATTGTAATAGGAAGCCTTTCACTATTCTAGAAAGCTGCTGGCTTTTTAGTGGGTGTAGGTAGATAGTAAATGTTACTCTTTCTCCAGCATAGGTTGATTGTGATTGGGGGCTAGATGTTCCATAGATCAATAGAAAGGAACAAATATGAGCTTTTTATCCCATTTTAAATTCCAACGTTTGCAGTGGAAATTAACCTTATACTATATATGCATTACCATTATCGTTCTTCTTGTACTCGAAATAATAGCGATAATCCTTTTTTTTAGCTTTGTTACATTTAATAAAAGCCGAGTGCTTGAATTTCAGGTTGGTATTCAAGCGCAAGTCTTAGCAACTAATTTTAATGGGCCTTTTATGGATAGGAATAATTTAAAGAAGTCCTTAGAGGATTGGCCAGTTGAGATTGGCATGGAATTCGAAGGATATTCCATGGTTATTGATCCTGAAGGGGAAGTTATGGCCATTTCTAAAAAAGGATCACATGATATTGATATCTCTTCTGAACTACCTAAAAAGGCCCGAGCAAATGTGCAAAGAGCTTTAACACTTGATCCTTCTGAGGCACGGGAGATGAGAACATATAGTTACGAGCAAGGTGGAGTTATTTATATAGTTGCACCTTTAGCGAATGAAAAAGATGTACGTGGAACATTAGTCCTGGTGGCTCAAAATATCCAGCTATTCTCTACGAATTTTTGGAAGGGTACATACCAGATCTTTGGCCTAAGTATTGTAACCTTTTTATTTGGGGCGGCGATTGTAGGTGTGGCGTTTGGAATTTTTACTTCTCGAAGTTTGGTACGAAGAATTAGGGGGATTTTGACTTCTACTGATCAATGGAGCAAAGGCGATTTTACAACATTTGTGGAAGACTCCTCTAACGATGAACTGGGGCAGCTATCACAAAGACTTAATGAGATGGCCCGGCAGCTTCATCATTTGTTACAAGTACAACAAGAATTAGCGGCACTTGAGGAGCGGAATAGGCTTGCAAGGGAGCTTCATGATAGTGTGAAGCAAGAACTATTCACCCTCTCCATTTGGCTCAATACAAGCAAGTCTTTTTTGGAAAAAGATGAGCAATCCTCTAGGGAATATTTAATGAAAGCCGAGCAATTACTACATCATATACAGGCGGAATTAAGTGCATTAATCCACAAATTACGTCCTGTTGAACTTGAGGGTAAGAACCTATCACATGCCTTGGCAAATTATATTACCTTGTGGCAAGAGCAAAGTGGAATTTCTGTGAAGCTTGAAATTTCCGGATATCATCCTGTTTCCCCCATCATTGAAGCAGCATATTTTCGAATCACACAGGAAGCTTTAAGCAATGTAGCCCGTCATAGTAAAGCAAGCCTAGTAACAATTCACTTGGTTTGTGAAGAAGTTGTTATTCTTTCAATTCAAGATAATGGGACTGGGTTTGACATACCCGATCGCGCATATTCAGGCATTGGTCTATCTTCAATGTATGAACGGGTTCATAAACTAAACGGTCAAATCAATATTCAAAGCGCCCCTGGGGATGGTGTAAGTATTACCGTACAATGTGAACAAACTGGTGTCCCAAATGTTCATGAAAAAGAAATGAGTACAATCGAAAGGAGTGAATAAAAATAACGAAGATAGAGCCGATTTCAATTTTAATCGTTGATGATCATGCTATAGTGCGCCAAGGCCTAATGACGTTATTCATGATAGATCATGATTTTCGAGTCGTGGGGCAGGCCGAGAAGGGGGAAACTGCTGTATCACTCGCAAAGGAATTTGTACCAGATGTAGTATTAATGGATCTTGTTATGCCCGGCATCAATGGGGTAGAGGCTATTCGGGAAGTCAAAAAAGTAAGTCCACGTTCGCAGGTCATTGTACTTACTTCTTATCATGAGGATAAGTATATTTTTCCCGCACTTCGAGCAGGTGCGATTTCATACGTCCTGAAAGACATTGAACCTGAGCAATTAATTAAAACAGTTAAAAGGGCTGTAAACGGAGAAACCGTCATGGATTCACAAATTGCCACCAGAGTGGTGCAAGAGATACGTGATACAAAACAATCATCTTCTAATCCCTTTTCTGAATTAAGTGAACGTGAACTTGAAGTACTAAAATTGATCGCGAATGGCCTCACAAATGCTGAAATAGCAGAGCAATTGTTTATTAGCGAGAAAACGGTGAAGGGGCATGTTAGCAATATTTTAAGTAAGCTTCATATGCTAGATCGGACAAAAGCAGCTGTTTTCGCCTGGAAACAAGGCTTTATGCAATCAGAAGAATAAAAGGAAACAATATTTAGAGTTTGTCTATATCATTAAGACTGTTTCAAAGGAAGTCTTCGTCGCTTCGATTCATATGAAGCGAGTGGAAGGAAGTCTTCTTTTGAAACATTTCTTTTTAATGTGTTATGTATGCCATTGCATAACCGGACCTGAGAACTGTTCATAAACGGTTCTGTAGATTCGTTTCAACATTGGCCACCCATAGTAAGATGAATAGTGTTCATTATCAAATAGCAGAGAGTTTTTTTAAAAGAATAAATCTGAGAAACCGCAAAGTTGTCTTTAGTAGTTTGATGAGGCAAGCGGTAAAAAGGAAATTTAGTACATGTCATGTTATAGCAATATTTATACTTGCGGTCGCCAAAACATGGCGGAGGAGACCTAGCTCTTTATTCGTATGGTCCGCCAGATGTATTACGTATCATGGATATGAAAGATCCACAGATGAGTCTATGGAAACGGGGTTGTGAAGCGGATCAGAGTGATTACTCCAGATGGTATAGATGCTGCTTTAGATGCAACAGGATCTGACGAACTTAGAGCATCGATGGAGCTTGCTAAGAATAAAGCTCGTATACAAACGCTGGTCGCTGGTGAACCCGTTCAAAAGCTTGGCATTCAACCGATTTTTGGTACATGATCTAAAACAAGAATCCAAGAACTCGTTGATCTATATGAAAAGGACAAATTGCATATTCATATTAGAGAGCGTTTTCCCTTATGTAAAGCTAATGCTGCCGCTCATAGGAAGGTTGAAAGTGGTCATGGACGTGGGAAAGGTTGTTCTAGCAATCAGTTAGTTCTCAAATGAAATATCAAATGAGAGCAATATAAAGGGCTAGAGGAGTTCATTTTGTTGTTAAGGAAACTATAAAATTCTTGGCTTGTGGATAATTTTGAGTTTTATCGTCTAGCTCCAGCGCCCAGCGCCCAGCTCCTAATCAGCCGTCTTTCGCATTTCGTGTATCCTTTATCTCAGGGCTACAGGATGTAGGTCAGGACAGCGTTGCGCCAGGACGGCGCGTTTTTAGCTGTTCATCCTTACTATGAAAGTTTGTACGTCGCTAAACAGGCGCTTGCGCTTTTCTTGTTATGGGGTGAAAGTAATGGAGTCGAATTTAAGTACGAATAAATTGGTAAAAACCACATGGCTATCCAAATGGTCACACTGGGTTGGATATGTAGCAGCAATATGGTCTCTATGTTATGGATTACTTGGTATTTATTGGTTTTTTGGCGGAGCGGGCTTTCCGTTCGGAGAAAATGATCCCCGTGGGGAGATGATGGGTTCCTACCTAGCAAGTCTTCGGAGTGAATCAGGTGGGGGTATTATTGCCACTGCCGGATGGATTGGATTTATAGCAGCGTTTGCAATGGTCAATAAGTGGGGGAAGGGAATAGCAAGATATATTTTACTTACCGTTGCTTGGATATTTAGTGCTTTGCTTATATTGATTGTTCCCGATTCAAGAATTATGCAAAATTTTGCCTATTTGTTTATGTTTCATTTTGACTTAATTGATTGGATTGTTGTCCATCAAATTTTTTGTATCATCGGTGGTTTTATATGGGGTGCCGCAGCTATAGCTTATTCCCGGACATCACGGAATGCATGTAGTAATTGTGGTAGAACCCCTGGAAGGACTACTGCAGGATCTGCAGCTCGGTGGGGAAGATGGTTTACTTATATGGCAGTAATCTTTGCCCTTCCCTATGGGATGGTTCGTTGGGCCTGGGCGTTAGGAATTCCGTTGGGCACGAACAATATGTCCATTGTTGGGGATTTTAGTGGTGAAGCTATCTTGGGTGGACTATGCATTGGTGGTGGAATTTTGACTTTCGCCCTTATTAAAAGGTGGGGGGAAGTATTTCCAAGGTGGTGTTTATTTTTAGCGGGAAAACAAGTCCCAGTTTTTGTTGTTGTGATGCCAGCGATGTTAATGTCGGCAATTATTACTTTATCTGGTCTGAAGGTATTTCCAGCAGTTTTTTCTATGATCATTCATGGGGCAATCACGAGCGAGAATTGGGGAGAAATGGCACCGACCTTGTCATGGCTTCCTTGGGGGGCATCGCTTGGAGTAGCAACATGGGCTTATTACCAGAGAAGAAGAAGCCGATGCATGCATTGTGGAAATATTTAAGAGGGTTTTTTTTAGATACTATCCCCTTCTAGAAACTTCGTCTTCCATTTAAAGGTTATGCTCAACAAACAAATAACTTAGCAGAACGTAAAAAGATTTTACGCGCAACAGTAATAGGATGCGGCATAATTGGTATTGAAGTTTTGGCAGAAATAGCTACTTTTCTAAGAAGCAGTGATCGATACCATCATGAGGTGGTATCTTTGGGTATAAGAGTCATTTGACATACCTACAGGGGGTATAGTATAATAAATGTAAAGAGGAAATAGAATGAACTAGTCATTCAAAAGGGAGAGAATGGGTCTGGATGATGACCAGTAATTTTTTTGGTTTGACAATACCTAACTAGGGTATGGTAATATGGAAATGAATTAAAAATAGGAGGGAATCTCGATGACAAATAAAACACTTAACGTACAAGGTATGTCATGTGGACATTGTGTAAATTCTATTGAAGGAAGTGTTGGGGACCTAAACGGTGTCGAAACCGTAAAAGTTCATTTGCAAGCAGGAAAAGTCGATGTAACCTTTGATCCAGAAAAGGTGGACTTGAAAGATATCACAGAAGTAATCGAAGAACAAGGCTACGATATTGCCTAAGAATAAAGCGAGTAGGCACACGGACGATTGTGCCCAGGATAGGATAGTTCTTTTGTTTACCTATACGTAGATAGGGTATAATGAAAATATAAATAGGAGGTTGTTTTAATGACAAATAAAACACTTAACGTACAAGGGATGTCATGTGAACATTGTGTAAATTCGATTGAAGGAAATGTTGGGGACCTAAGCGGTGTCGAAACCGTAAAAGTCCATTTGCAAGCTGGAACAGTGGACGTAACCTTTGATCCAGAAAAAGTAGACTTGAAAGATATTATAGAAGTGATTGAAGAACAAGGCTACGATATTGCCTAATAGAGGATGTTCAAAGTAAGGATCAAAGGCTAAATTCGCGACATCCTGTCGCAACGCCTTTGTGACCTGCGTCCTGCAGGACTCCAGTCAAAATGACACTGCGAGAATAAAGATCCTTCGACTAAGTTCCGACACGTCCTGTGTCGAACGTCGAAGTCAGCACTTTTAGCCGACTCAGTCCTTTTTATTCTCCTTTTTGAACACACCATTAGGGTGGTCGTGCTTCTGTAGCACGATCCCCTTTTTTAGAAAAAAATATACCCTTATAAGGTATTTGTAAGGAGGGAAACAACAATGGGAGCACAAAAAGAAGTAAGTTTACAAATCCAAGGCATGACTTGTGCTGCATGTGCCAATAAAATTGAAAAAGGTCTAAATAAGATTGATGGTGTGGTAGATGCCAATGTCAATTTTGCGATAGAAAAAACAAAGGTTGTATATGACCCAGAGAAAACAAATGTACAAGATTTTGAAGCTAAAATCGAAAAATTAGGTTATCAGGTGGCCTATGATAAGCAAACATTTGATATATCTGGGATGACCTGTGCCGCATGTGCGAATAAAATTGAAAAACGACTTTCGAAAATGGACGGGGTTTCCAACGCGACGGTGAACTTTGCCTTGGAAAATGTCACGGTCGATTATGACCACGGTCAAGTGACAACGGGAGATATGATCGAAGCGGTAAAAAAGCTCGGATATACCCTAAAGGTTCCAACATCCAAAGAAGAAACGGCGAATAGTAAGGATGAAGAAGTAAGAAATCAAACTGGAAAATTCATCTTCTCCGCGATTCTAACATTGCCTTTGCTATGGACAATGGTTACGCATTTTAAGTTTACGTCTTTTATCTATTCACCAGACATGCTAATGAATCCTTGGGTGCAATTAGCATTAGCGACTCCTGTTCAATTTATCGTTGGGGCCCAATTTTATCGAGGGGCGTATAAGGCATTGCGCAATAAAAGTGCCAATATGGATGTACTCGTTGCATTAGGTACATCTGTTGCATATTTCTATAGCATTTTCCTCGGTATTGAATGGCAAATGAACGGCCAAGCGGGGATGCCAGTTCTCTACTTTGAAGCTGCGTCAGTTATTATCACATTAGTTATTCTTGGAAAGCTTTTTGAAGTACGTGCTAAAGGACGTACAGGTCAGGCTATCCAGAAATTGCTTGGTATGCAAGCTAAGACAGCACGAGTAATCCGCAACGGGAACGAGCAGGAAATAGCCATTGAAGAAGTCATCGTGGGAGATACCGTTATTGTTCGTCCAGGCGAAAAAATTCCAGTTGATGGGCAAATTATAAAAGGTGAATCTGCTGTAGATGAAGCGATGATCACGGGAGAGAGTATCCCTGTCGATAAAAAAATGGGCGATAATGCCATCGGTTCAACGATTAATAAAAATGGAATCTTAACGATTGAGGCAACAAAAGTTGGAAAAGATACGGCGCTATCACAAATTGTCAAAGTGGTAGAGGAAGCGCAAGGAAGTAAAGCGGATATACAACGAGTCGCTGACCGTGTATCAGGTATTTTCGTACCGATTGTAGTAGGGATTGCTATCGTGACATTCCTAGTTTGGTACTTCTTCGTCGAACCTGGCGAATTACGTTCAGCACTTGTTCCAGCTATTACAGTTCTTGTTATTGCTTGTCCGTGTGCACTAGGCTTAGCGACACCAACATCGGTTATGGCTGGGTCAGGAAGAGCAGCGGAACTTGGTGTTTTATTTAAAGGTGGAGAGTATTTAGAAAATACACGCTTACTAAATACGATTGTTTTAGATAAAACAGGAACAGTAACTAAAGGAGAGCCAGAATTAACAGATGTTCTTCCTCAGCAAGAATTTACGGAGGAAGAGGTACTATCTTTGGTGGCTTCTGCTGAAAAAAGTTCGGAGCACCCGCTTGCAGAAGCAATTGTAAAAGGGGCGAAAGATAAAGGCGTTAAAGTAGAAGAAGTAGACTCCTTTGAAGCCATACCTGGCTATGGTATTCGCTCTACAATTAACCAACAAACGATTTTTGTCGGGACAAGAAAACTTATGCAACAACAGAATATTGATGTTACTTCTGTAGAAGAAGCAATGGCGAAATTAGAATCTGATGGAAAAACAGCCATGCTGATTGGGGTGGATCAACAGTTAGCAGGAGTGATTGCAGTAGCTGATACGGTAAAGGACACATCAAAAGCAGCAATTAAAAGAATGCACGAACTTGGCTTAGAAGTCATTATGCTGACAGGTGATAATGAACGAACAGCACAAGCCATTGGAAAACAGGTTGGCATTGACCGTGTTATTGCAGAAGTTGTACCAGAGCAAAAAGCTGATGAAATTAAGAAATTGCAACAAGAAAATAAAAGAGTAGCCATGGTCGGTGATGGTGTGAATGATGCACCAGCTTTAGCGATTGCCGATATCGGAATGGCGATTGGCACAGGAACAGATGTAGCCATTGAAGCAGCTGACATTACGCTTATGCGAGGAGATTTACACAGTGTAGCTGATAGTGTAGAACTGAGTACGAAAACAATGCGTAATATTAAGCAAAACCTGTTCTTCGCGTTTATCTATAATTCTGCTTCTATCCCGATTGCTGCCATTGGATTGCTGGCTCCATGGGTTGCCGGAGCTGCGATGGCGTTTAGCTCTGTATCTGTTGTACTCAATGCCTTGCGGTTACAACGCTTGAAGCTAAAGGGAGGGCAGTAAAGCTATGTCAATCAAAAAATGGGTTTCTCTAGGTATTATATATGTAGTATTGGTGGTCCTCGCATATGGCTTAATGACTGGAAATAACCCTTTTCAAAGCGGGAAATTAGAGCATGACCATGAAACTTCAGAAGTTAACAAGGAGGAAGAGACTATGGATCATAGCGAGCACAATCATCATGGCCATCAGGTCGAATCAGAGGTTCATACAAATGTAACGTATAATGATGGAAAAGTCTTTATTGAATTGGAAGATCATACAGGTGCGGCACCTGAACTAGCTATTGAACATGAAGCAGAAATGCACTTCATTATGGTTTCCAATGACTTGGAGAACTACTATCATCTACACCCAGAGAAGGAACAAGAGGGAACATATGCCGTAAGCCAAGCTTTAAATGATGGCACCTATCAAGCCTTTGTCGATATTGCCCCAGAAAATAAGGCGTACCAGATCGCTCCAAATCTTGTTCAAGTTGGAACGAACGAAACGGATAAAGTAAGCCTAGAGAGTGAGGATAATTGGACAAAAGAAGTCGATGGGAAGACCGTCACTTTAGAAGATGTTCATGCAACAGTTGGAGATGAAGTCCCTTTGGTATTTGATATGCATGGAGAAACGCCTGATTCCTATCTAGGTGCCCTAGGGCATGTGGTGATTGTGGATGAGGATGTTGAACAATATATTCATGTTCATCCAGCATCTGATGATACAACAACGTTTAACGCGCATTTTTCTCAACCTAGCATGTACAAAATCTGGGCTGAATTTAAGTTTGATGATTATGTTCATGTCTATCCATTTATTATTGAAGTACAGGCATAAACAAAGGAGTGAGGTTTTGAGATGAAAAATTATCAACTTGAAGTCTACACTAGACCTACTTGCTCAGATTGCCAAGACTTGAAAAAATTCTTGCAGAGTCAGCATATTCCTCATAAAGAATACGATTTAGCAAAAGAACCATCAAAAGAAAAAGATCTGATAAAGATAACAGGAAGCAGAATTGTCCCAGCACTTGTATTTTCTCAACCGTCCTTCCTAGGATGGTTGAGAAAACCAAGGAGTCTGATAGGGTTCGAACGGAATAAACAAGAGATAAAACAGCTATTAAATGTGGATAACTGATAATATATTGCTGTTATGTTGTATCTATCACCAAAGCAGCTCTCAATAAGGTTAGTTGAAAGTGATACCTAATAGGGGTATAATGAAGATATATAACAAAAGGAAGTGATCCATTTGGATAAATTCTTACATGATCACCCAAGTAAACCAAGAACACAGGATGAAAAACAAAAAGTTATTAATCGTTTAAAACGCATAGAAGGCCAAGTCCGTGGAATACAGAAAATGGTAGAAGAGGACCGTTATTGTGTGGATATCCTAGTGCAAATCAGTGCCATTCAATCTGCCTTAAAAAATGTAGGTTTCGCTGTGACTGAACGACATATTAACCACTGTGTCAGTGATGCGATTAAACAAGGTGAAGGCAAAGAAACAATTGAGGAATTAATGGGCGTTCTGAAGCAGTTTTCCAAGTAAGGAAGGAAGGCTCAGAAAGCTATAAGAATCCGCGCCTGATGTCGAACAACCGAATAAAGCGTAATAAATAAAGGGCTGTTCAAAAACTTAGTTTTCACTGAGTTTCTGAACAGCCCTTATTTTAATTTGTGAATAAGTTTAAAACAAAGACTATTTTCATCAAATTTTCATATTAGATCTGTAGGCTTTGATTAGAAATATAAATTGAATAAAGGAGAAGGTTGTTGGTGCAAATAAGTAAATTAGCGCCTATTGGTGTTTTGGCTGCGAGCATTGCTGGCGGGATTCTTTTCTTTTATTTATCGAGTAATTTATCAAAGGAAAGAAAAAAAGTACATATAGAACAGATGATTTCAGAACTAATTAACTTTGTCATCTTTATTTGGGTAGGAAAAATTGCGATAAACTTTTCCTTATTTGTACAAGATCCATTAGCCATATTCGCTTATCCGAGTGATTCAAGATCGTTTTATATTGCCGTTTTATGTAGTAGTGTTTCCCTTTTCTTAAAATCAAAAAAGGGAAGGGAAAATGTAGTTTCGTTATTGAAATCATTTCTACCTGTATTTTTAGTAGGATCGTTTTTGTATGAATTTATTTATATCGTTTTCCTTAGTAAGGGGGGACCAAACGGATACTTTATCTTAATAACGATAGTCTTACTCCTATTTTTGCTTTTAAATGGGCGTTTGAGTACAAAACTCTTATTTGTCACGATATTAGCGGGTTGGTGTTTTGGCGTTTTATTTCTTACTTTCATCCAACCGTTTGTTACAGTGTTTGGTTATATAATCGCACCGTGGTTTGTAGGTTTGTTTTTTATTGTAAATTTTTTCATTATTTTTAGAAAGAGGGATTTTTAATGGGTGGAATTGCGGCAGATACAATGTTAATCGTCGGAATGTTTCTTGCGATTGGTGCAGGGGCTTTATCCTTTTTATCTCCTTGTGTGCTCCCTATTTTTCCTGCTTACATGTCGTACATAACAGGAATAAGTGTAAAAGAATTACAAGGAAGTCAAAATGCTAAAATTCGCAGGGAGATTCTTAGGCATTCTTTCCTTTTCTTGCTTGCGGTATCGCTTGTTTTTATTAGCCTTGGTGCAAGTGCATCGTTTCTAGGAAAGTGGGTGCAGGATTTACTAATTGGAAATTCAGGATTATTAATCCAAAGAATTGCAGGGATTCTGATTATTTTTATGGGACTTTTTGTAGCGGGGTGGATCAATATCCCGGCCTTAATGAAGGAAAGACGTTTTCAATATACGAAAAAAAGGGCTAATTACATCGGTTCATTTTTTATTGGGTTTGGATTTGCAGCTGGCTGGACACCGTGTATCGGCCCCATTTTTGCTTCGATCCTGCTATTAGCGGCAAGTAATCCTGCCCAAGGTGTCTTTTATACGGTTATGTATGTAATTGGCTTTTCGTTACCATTTCTTGTGTTAAGTTTTTTTCTTGGGTCAACAAAATGGATTGTACGCCATAGCGGCATTATTATGAAAGTCGGAGCAATAATTATGATTATCATGGGGGTTGTATTATTCACAGGATTTATGCCGCAAATTACAGGCTTCTTGCTTGATTTAGTCGAGGGTACTTGGTTGTCAAGATTAGGTTAATATCGGAAGGAGCTTTACAAATGAAAAAGGCAATTTTTATCATTGTTTTTGTTCTGATGTTTGGATGGGCAGTGTATGAATTTATATCCAATAAGGAAGATACAGCAAAAGGAAGCGAACAAAGTAGTGTTTCGAGCGGGTTAGAGATTGAACAGAACGGTAATGAAATCGGATTAGAACGCGGAAATACCGCTCCAGATATCAAGCTGAAAACAATAGAGGGGGAAGAAGTACAATTATCTGATTATCGTGGGAAGAAAGTTATGTTAAATTTCTGGGCAACATGGTGCCCGCCATGCCGAGCTGAAATGCCAGATATGGAAAAATTTCATCAAGATACAGATATTGAAATATTAGCAGTTAATTTAATTGAAAGTGAGACGAATCAAGATTTAGAAAAAGTAGTTGACTTTATTGACGATTATGAACTGACGTTTCCGGTTTTAGTAGATAAAGGAAATGAGGCTGCAATCCTTTTCAGAATTAGTCCCATTCCAACCTCATATTTAATTAATTCTGACGGTACCATACATAATATGGCTTTTGGAGCATTGAATTATGAACTTATGATTCAGGAATTCGAAAAGATGAAATAATCTTACTGTAGAGAGTAATTAGTGACTATAAAAGTAAAAAGGAGTAGTGGACATGATCGAATTGAATATGAAAGAACATGGGTATAATATGCAGACGGAATTTGATGAATTATCTATTTCCTCAGATTCGGAGTATGGCTTTCGTCCTTTTCAGTTAATGATTGCCTCGATTGCTGGTTGCAGTTCAATTGCAATGAGGGTAGTGTTAACTAAAATGAGATTAGACTTTAAAGACATCAGGGTATCAGCAGAAGTGGAGCGTAATCAAGCAAAAGCAAACCGGATCGAAAAAATACATCTGCATTTTGTCATTAGAGGAGAAAATCTTCGTCAGGAAAAAATTGAAAAGGCGGGGGCGATTGCAAGAAAAAATTGTGGGATGGTCCAATCTGTGCAAGATAGTATAGAAGTGACAGAGTCATTTGAAATCCATTAGTTGAAGAACTTGAAAAGAGACTATGTAATCTGTTAGAGGTGCCATATATGAAACAGACAATATTAGTTGTTGAAGATGACCAAATGATCCGCAAGCTTATTAAAGTGTATTTGGAAAAGGATGGCTATGAGGTTATTGAAGCGGCTGATGGTCAAGAGGGAAAAGCAGCCTTTTTAACACATCATCCTTGTTTGATTATTCTAGATTTAATGTTGCCGAAGCTAAGTGGGGAAGAATTTTGCAAATGGGTGAAAAAACAAGAAGCAAATGAAGTTTCGATTATTATGCTTTCTGCTAAAACAAAGATTGACGAGAAAATTAATGGGCTTAAAATAGGTGCAGATGATTACCTAACCAAACCGTTTGTTCCAGACGAATTACTTGCTCATGTAGAGGCTGTTTTACGGAGAACCGGGCAGTTTTGTCAAAAAATATCTTATGATGGGTTATGCATAAAACCAAGAAAAGGAGAAGTGTTGCTATTTGAAGAAGAGCTTACTTTAACCAAACATGAATTTAATCTTCTCTATTATTTTATGGAAAATCCAAATATTGTTTTATCAAGAGAAAAGCTGATTAATCAGCTATATCCAAACGCCGATAAAACAATATTAGATCGAACAATTGATGCACATATTAAAAAATTAAGAAGTAAAATCGAAATAAATCCGTCTGCCCCAACACGGATTCAAACGGTTCGAGGAATGGGGTATAAATTTGTTCATGAATAAACATAAAAAGTCGTGGCTGCCCAAGCAATTTTTATTTCGTTTAACCTTTTTGAATATACTTATTGTCTCTTTATTTATTGTACTAAGTAGCTTGGCGATTTATAATACCGCTTGTTTCTTGGTGGAAGGGATGAGTGGAGCGAAACAAAAGCAGTTTAATTCAACGCTTTTTTATTACTTATGGATTTTTAGTCTTATTGCAATCTTCATAGGAAGTATTATTCATTTTTATTTAACGAAAAAATTAATCCATCCTTTAAAAAGATTAATTGAGTCTACCAAAAGTATGCAGCGAGGTAATTATCCTGAGTCGCTTGAAGTTACTTCAAGTGATGAAATAGGGCAATTAATAAGTAATTTTAATGAATTGGTTAATCAATTAAAGGTTAACCATGAACATCGCCAGAAATTAGTAATGGATTTATCGCATGAATTAAGGACTCCCTTATCGAATTTGAACGGTTATTTATATGCGCTGAAAAATGGAGTGATTGAAGGGGATGAAACATTATACCAATCGCTTTATAAAGAGTCTGAACGACTAACAAAGATGGTTACACAACTCGAAACCTTAAAAGAATGGGATTATATTTCAAAGCAATCCTTTTCTGAAAAGGAAAAAATTGCTATTGATCAACTGATTAAAGAATCTGTAAAAATGTTTTATTGGCAACTAAAGGATAAAAATATTCCAGTGGAAATTCATACAGAATGTGCTGAAATAAGTATGTATAAAGAAGGAATTTTGCAGGCGATAAGTAATTTAATCGATAATGCTATTCGCTATTACGTAGGTATGGGTTCGATTACAATCGAGGGGAAAAAGTTGGAAAATGAATATTATGTCTCTATCATCGGTCCAAGCCAAGAGATCCCAGCTGATAATAAGGATAAAATTTTTGAACGGTTTTACCGGATTGATGGCTCTCGCAGTCGTGATACAGGAGGGGCGGGCCTTGGACTTAGTATAACAAAAGAAATTATAGAACAACATCATGGCAAAATTGGCTATAAACCGAGTAAAGATCAGAACACATTCTGGTTTACCCTTCCTTTGTGAAAAATACTTATGTTGTTTGATTCAAATATAATGTAGAAATTGAAAAATTGACTATTGGGGAAATAAGATTTATAATTCAACTATTCAATAAAACAATTGAATGATAGAGGTGAACAACATGACAGAGGAAAAAATTTATGATGTGATCATTATTGGCGCTGGCCCTGCTGGAATGACAGCGGCCGTTTATACTTCACGTGCCAATTTGTCTACATTAATGATTGAACGTGGGATCCCTGGGGGCCAAATGGCTAATACTGAAGAAGTTGAGAATTATCCCAGCTACGAAAGTATTATCGGTCCAGAATTGTCGACAAAAATGTTTGAACATGCCAAGAAGTTTGGGGCAGAGTATGCCTATGGTGATATTAAAGGGATTGTAGATCATGGAGACATTAAAACAGTCCTAGCAGGTACAAAAGAATACAAAACGTATTCTGTTATCATCACAACGGGTGCTGAATATAAGAAACTGGGCGTTCCTGGTGAAAATGAGCTCGGTGGTCGTGGTGTATCTTATTGTGCAGTATGTGATGGTGCCTTTTTTAAAGGAAAAGAGTTAGTTGTTGTCGGTGGAGGAGACTCTGCGGTTGAAGAAGGCGTTTATTTAACAAGATTTGCTTCAAAGGTAACGATTATTCATCGCCGTGACCAACTTCGTGCTCAAAAGATTCTCCAAGAACGGGCATTTGCAAATGAAAAGATTGATTTTATTTGGAACCATACGGTTAAAGAAATTCATGAGATAGATGGAAAAGTCGGAAGTGTTACTCTTGTTTCCACGGTTGACGGGACTGAACAAGAATTTAAAGCAGATGGTGCTTTTATTTATATAGGAATGTTGCCATTGTCTACTCCATTTAAAAATCTAGGGATTACCAATGAAAGTGGCTATATTGAAACAAATGAGCAAATGGAAACAAAAATACCAGGCATTTTCGCGGCAGGCGATATTCGCGAAAAAATGTTACGGCAAATTGTCACAGCCACTGGCGATGGTAGTATTGCTGCTCAAGCAGCACAACATTATGTCGAGGAAGTAAAAGAACATCAATAATAATAGATTGCAATAATCATTTCTACGAGATTCTGATAAGATGTCGAAGCAAAAGCTGGTTGGGAGCAGGGATTCAAACTAGTGACTTCATTCAAAGCGAGTTTTTGACAAATGACTTCGTTATGATTATAATTCGACTATTCAATTATTTAATTGAGTATAGTTGGTGGTGGTTATAAATGCTCAATGAAAGAAATTTAAAAGATTTATTGTATCAGGAGTTTGCTAGAATAGGTAAAAGTCTTTCTAGCCCTAAACGCATAGAGATTCTTGACATTTTATCCCAAGGACCAAAGTCAGTGGAATCACTATCAAAAGCAACTAACATGTCTGTGGCAAATGTATCGCAACATTTACAAACTCTCTCTAATTCAAGATTGGTAAAATCTCATAAAAAAGGAAATTTCGTGATTTATGAATTAGCAGATACCGCCATTTCTGGCTTTTTAAAAAATGTGCATACTTTGTCAGAAAAGCAGTTTGTTGAGGTTCAACAAATAAAACAGGGGTTTTTAAATACCAATCTTGGTTTGCATGGGATTACGTTTTCAGAACTTCAAGATCGGATGGAAAAAGGTGAAGTTTTATTGTTAGACGTCAGGCCGAAAGAAGAATATGATAAGGCCCATATTTCTGGTGCTGTTTCTCTTCCAATTGAAAAGTTAAGAGAAAAACTTTCTTCCCTATCAACCAGCCGTGATGTTGTGGCCTATTGCAGGGGGCCATACTGTTTGATGTCAGTAGAAGCAGTAGAGCTATTAAAGACGAAAGGTATTAATGCCTTTCGTCTAGAAAATAGTGTGCAAGATTGGTATGAATTTCAAGAACACTTACATTGATTGGGGGAAGAAGGAGCTTATTATGTCAGATGAAGCGAATGTTTTAGCACAAAGTTATATAGATCACCCAGAAAAAGTTAAGAAATTATACAAACGTACATTAATGATTGTTGTAATTTCACAAATGTTTGGTGGAGCGGGATTAGCTGCTGGAATTACAGTAGGAGCACTGCTTGCCGAACAAATGCTAGGAACAAATGCATTCGCAGGACTTCCTGCTGCTTTATTTACGTTAGGTTCAGCAGGAGCTGCCTTGTTAGTAGGCAGACTCTCCAATCGTTTTGGCAGACGCATGGGTCTTGCCACTGGTTTTATAACAGGTGGACTTGGTGCTGTTGGTATTATTTTTGCTGCCATGTTAAATAATGTGTTTTTATTATTTATTTTCTTACTTGTATATGGCGCAGGCTCTGCAACGAACTTACAAGCCCGCTATGCTGGTACAGACTTAGCAACTAACAAACAGCGAGGCACTGCTGTAAGTGTAGCGATGGTTTCCACAACGGTTGGTGCTGTTGCAGGCCCGAATCTAGTGGATGTGATGGGAAAGGTTGCCCACTCTATTGGTGTCCCAGAATTGGCGGGGCCATTTATCTTGGCAGCTGCTGCGTATATCTTAGCTGGTCTTGTGTTATTTGCCCTTTTACGCCCGGATCCATTTATGATCGCTTTAAAAATAAATGCGAATAAACAAAGTACAGAATCCAAAGAAGTATCGAGGAAGAATCCAATCAATAAAGGAATAGCAGTTGGAGCAATCATTATGGTGCTTACGCAAATTGTGATGACGGCCATTATGACCATGACTCCTATTCACATGGGGCATCATGGCCATAGTTTACGTGCAATTGGCCTTGTGATCGGCTTTCATATAGGTGCCATGTATCTCCCTTCCCTATTAACGGGAATTCTTGTTGATAAGATTGGCCGTTCTGCCATGGCGATTGCTTCAGGTGTTACGTTGCTCCTTTCGGGTGTCTTATCGGCGGTTGCACCAGGAGATTCTTTAGTGCTAATGATTATCGCTCTATCTTTACTTGGGCTCGGCTGGAATTTTGGCTTGATAAGTGGTACGGCTCTTATTGTTGATTCAACAGAACCCTCAACGCGTGCTAAGACTCAAGGAACAGTAGATGTTTTTATTGCATTATCTGGAGCTTCAGGCAGTGCTATGTCCGGAATGGTTGTGGCTGGTTCAAGCTATGAAACCTTATCACTTGTCGGCGGGATTTTGTCATTAATCCTTATTCCAGTCATGATATGGTCTATTGGCAGTAAAAAAGTCATGAAAAATAAAGAGATGAGAGAGCTGTAAAGTATCTCAACTGGGGTATGGCGGATAAAAACACTATAAGTGCGTGTTCAAAAAGGAGAATAAAAAGGACCGAGTCGGTTAAAAACGCTGACGTACTGTCAGCAACACCGGCACTAGTACATCCTGTACGTCGAAAGTTCGAGGCGGTGCTATGCTTTTAAATACATGACCAGCACAGAAACAAGCCAACGAGCTTGCGCGTGTTGTGGTGACTTCGACGTTCGACACAGGACGTGTCGGTACTTAGTCGAAGATCCTTTATCTCGCTGTGTCATTTTTACCGGAGGCCTGCAGGATGCAGGTCACAAAGGCATTGCGACAGGATGTCGCGAATTTAGCCTTTGATCCTTACTTTGAACATCCGCTATAAGATTTCTTCGTCAAAAGTGAGTTAATTGGAAAGTTTAAGATGGTGTTATAACTAATTAATTGGCTGCGTTTTTCTGCGGATTCCATTATGACCAGGTGCAATATCTTTGTGCCTGGGAGGAATAAGTATCAAATGTATAAGGCAGTTTGTTGGTTGAATGACAAAAAATTAAGGAGAGGTGTCTTATGAAGAAAATTACAGTGTATACAACAAGTACGTGTCCCTACTGTGATATGATGAAAAATTTCTTAAAGGAAAATGAACTTCCTTTTAAAGAAGTAAACGTCCAGCAAGACCCGGTTGCTGCAAATCGTTTAGTACAAGCAACAGGACAAATGGGAGTTCCTCAAACTGAAATAAATGGCCAATGGGTATTAGGATTTGATCCGGAAAAAGTTATGCAGTTAGTAGAGTAAAAAAGCCTGCATTAAGAGGAGTAATGAAATCACTGAACAGATACACTGTTTAGTTTCAGATGAAGTATACAGAATGGGTCTTGAACTTTTATATGACCTTTATGTTTTTTTATCCATTATTCAAATATACAATTGAATTAATGAATATAAAATTATGAAAAAATGGAGGCAGATTATTATGACCACTACACCAAAAGCTTATCTACAAATTACTTTAGATGTTGATGCAGTCAACCGGGCAGCTGCGGCAAAGGTTTATACTTCTTATAAGGAACCATTCTTGACGTCAATTCCTGGTGCAGTTTCTAAAGATCTTTTAATCCGTGATGAAGATGTTCAGGTATTACATGGTTTTAACAATGTGGAGGAAGCTCAAGCTTATCTTCAAAGTGATCTTTTTAATCATGATGTTGTAACTGGATTAAAAGATTTATTAAATGCTGAACCAGAGATTAGAATTTATCGTGTTAATTAAAGATGCATTTTTAGATATCAAGCTCTATACAGTCTCTACGGGTTCTTAAATCACTTATATGCAGTTACAATGGAGAAGAGAGGGTTGTTTTCCTTTCTTCTCTTTTTTATGGTTGAGGCAACTATTTTATACATTTTCGGAAGGGGGAAAGAATGTGAAAAAACCTGTAATCATTGTTGGTGCTGGTTTAAGCGGTCTTCGTGTTGCATCGCTACTTGTTGCGCAGGGCGTCAAATGCAAGGTTCTAGAGGCTAGAGATAGGATTGGCGGTAGGGTTTTGAGTACCTCTGACGCAAATAGACCAGACCTAGATAAGTTTGATCTCGGACCAACATGGTTCTGGCCACAGTACGAGAGAACGATTGCCAATCTTGTTAAAGAATTAAATTTAGAAACTTTCATACAGTACACCAAGGGAGCAATGCTGGCAGAACGATACCAAAATGAAGCACCAGAGCGTTATATGTTGCCAGAAAATTCGAGTGCAAGATCAATTCGATTTAAAGGAGGGGCACAGTCTCTCATTGGTGCTGTGGCAGATACTATTCCTTCGGGGATAGTCGAGCTAAATACCCGTGTTACGTCAATTCGGCTCGATGAAGCTGGCGCTCTTACTGTTGAAGTCGAGCTTGCTGATGGAAAGAGAAAAGGCGTTTCAGCAAGTGCAGTTATCTTAGCATTGCCGCCTCGAATTGTGGCGCGTCATATTGAGTTCTCTCCTTCTCTCCCTCCAAATACTCTTACTGACCTTGTAAGTAAACCTACATGGATGGCAGGACAGGCCAAGGCAGTTGCGATTTATGACCGTCCATTTTGGCGGGAAACAGGGCTATCTGGATTCGCAACAAGCTGGGTTGGCCCCTTACAAGAAATCCATGATGCTTCTCCTGAAAAAGGATCTGGTGCATTATTTGGCTTCTTTGGAATGCCAGCGTATAAACGCAGAGAACTAGGGGAAGAAAAGGTTTTAAATTTAGTTGTTGACCAATTGGTTAGGCTCTTTGGTTCCCCAGCTCAAAACCTAAGAGCTATCCTGTATAAGGATTGGACTGAGGATTCTGAAACGGCTGTTGAAGAGGACCTGGAACCACTCAGTGATTTTCCAGTATATGGTAGGCCGCCAAAAGCAGGGATTTGGGAAAAGAAAATTATTTTTGCTGGAACTGAGACGAGTTCGCAATTTGGTGGACATCTTGAAGGAGCACTGCACTCAGCTGAACAAGCATTTTTTGAAATTATGAATGTAAATAACTGACCTTTATGAATGCACGTGCTAATCGGTTTAGAGATATATAGTTGATCAATCAAAGAGGACAACTCGAAGAATGAATTGGAGTCGTCCTCTTTATTGAAACTAATTTTAAATTGAATAATTATTAATATTCATCAGATTTTCATAAAGCTCTGGTAATGTTCATATTGAGCCCATGGGGACAGCCAAGTGGATTACTCGACATAGGTGCTGTGATTATGGTTGTTATGGGACTTATCTTATTTATCGTTCAAATGTCATCATGTCACCGAATTTCTAATGGAATGAGTGCAAGATACATAGTTCGAAAAATCAAGGTGAAGGAGTAATAAGGAATGAAAAATGCAGTTTTAGTTGTCATAGTTATAGGGTTACTTGGTTGGATAACTTATGATTTAATAGCTGCTTCAAATGAAAACGCTGCTGGGGAATATGGTAGTGCTGCCTCAGAGCAAATATATAATTCGGGAGAAATTAGTGATTATAGTAATTCAGGAATTCGTAAAGGTGAGCTCGCTTCTGATTTTGAACTTACTACTTTAGACGGTGAAGTAGTGAAGTTGTCGGATTATAAAGGTAAACCAGTTATGCTAAACTTTTGGGCAACATGGTGTCCGCCATGCCGTGCTGAGATGCCTGATATGCAAAAGTTCCAAGATAATAATGATGTACAAGTATTGGCTGTGAATTTATCTGAAACAGAGTCGAGTCCCGATAATATTCCGAAATTTGTTGATGAATTAAATCTGTCGTTAACAATTCCTTTGGATAAGGAATCTGTTGTTTCAAAAGAATATCGAGTTGTGGCGTATCCTACAACCTATATGATTGACTCTGATGGTCGCATTCAATTTATTGTAATGGGGGCAATGAATTATGATTTTATGGTAGAGCAACTTGAAAAGATACAATAAGTCCCATATACCCTATAAACCTCTTAGCGGGAAATAATGTGAAAATAAATAAGAATAGGTATTTGGTTATCTTGATGGTATCCATCGGAATAATTGTTATTTCTAGCTTTTTCATACCTAAAGAAACTAAGCCATCACCTAGTACAAGAGTTATTATTGATAATACTTACAGAACTTACATTGCCCCGATGTGTTTTGACAAGGCAGATGTTACAAATTGGATTGACGAGACTAGTTTAAAAAAAGCAAAAGAGTTAAATTATAAACCTCATTCATCATGTACAGAAAATGCTTTAAAAGGTGAAAAGGATACACTTTTCACAAGTATACTAAGAGAATTAGGTATATTGGAAAATAAATGGAGAAATTGGTAAGTGAAATAAAGCGACAGCTTTTATTCAAAACAATATGCCAAAAGGGAAAGAAGGAACATTAACAGATCAACAAGCGGCTGATCTAGCTGCATTTATACTCACTCAAAAACGACCTGTGGCAGATCAAAAAGTAGGAGATTATAATTTAGATCCTGATCTGGATTATATCACCAAGGATCGGCGGGGAAAAATACGTAAAGGCGAATTCGATTGGACAGAATTAGATGTCGTTGAAGAATAATAGGAATGCAAATACTCAAGACGGGATGGCAAGTTTGCCTTCAGAATGCAGGGTAAATTCTTAATGGCCTTTTATAGTTCAAACTAGAGAAGTGGTTATTCTCCCTCACTTCTCTAGTTCATATTGCGTATGAAGTAATAATCATTATTTTGCTATTTTTACTTCCACTGTAGTATCATCAACTATATAGTTAATTAATCGATGTAGAGGATGATAAGTATGGAAGAGCTCATTTTTTCTGCAAAGAATTATAAGGATGAGTTGTTTAAACAACTATCAAGAATTGGCAAATGTTTATCTAGTGATAAACGCCTTGAAATATTAAATCTGCTAACTCAGGGTCCAAAAACAGTGGAAAGATTGGCACAGGATACAGGAATGAGTGTGGCAAATGTTTCTCGTCATCTGCAAGTTCTCAACGACTCGAGATTAGTAAAATTTACGAAGAAGGGGACGTATGCCATTTATTCATTGGCTGATCCCTCTGTTAACGATTTTTTACACTCCTTATGGCAGATCGGTGAAAGTCAACTTTCAGATCTTACTCGCATTCAAGAAGATTTTTTCGGTGATATCGAAGGTTTATATACACTAACGATGGATGAAGTTTATGAAAAGTTAAAAGGTGGAGATATTGTCCTTATGGACATGAGACCAGAAGAGGAATATGAAGCAGGGCATATAGAAGGAGCAGTCTCTATTCCTATGGAGAAATTAGACCTATATCTTCAACAAATACCTAAGGATAAAGAAGTTGTTGCTTACTGTAGAGGAAGGTATTGTGTTTATTCAGCCTTGGCTGCGCAAAAATTGAAAAATGAAGGATTTGCAGCCTTTCATATGGCGGAAGATATTTATGAATGGCAGAAGTATTTAGAACAGAAACATTAAAATATATTTCCCAAGTAAGAACAATTTTTTCATAGGTACATTATGCAAATAAGTTGGAAAGAGGAAGCAAGAGGCTGCAACCAGTGTGGATTAATCCCAACCGGTTGCAGTCTTACTTTACATTCACTTTTGTTCGGAGTACCTATACCTATTGATTCTCGATATTCCAAATATGATTCCTAAAAGGATAAAAACAATACTTACCCATTCTGCTAGAGAAGGAACCACAGATTGATAAGCATATGTGTAAAGCAATCCAAATAATGTCTCAAAAACTATCATCATACCTGCTATGGAGACAGATACTCTCATAGAAGTTTGATTCCATGCCCAAGTCGCTACCCAAGAAGCAATAACCCCCAAAACAATGATGCCAACTAAATAATGAATCAAATGATCCCGATCGAGAAGATTACTTATTATCTGTTGATTTGTCAGCCAACTAATAAGCAGAACGAATAAAACTAATGTGAACGTTTGGATACCAATGATTGTCGAAAAAAGATCTGGAGAAACCTGAGATTCCTTTTTGAGAAAATGGGCATTTGATATTCCATACCATGTCCACAGGGCTAGCGCAATGAAACAACATAGAAGTCCAAACAAAAGATCACTTTTGGAGGTAGTTATACTGCCCATAGCTCCTTGCTCACTGTAAGATAATAGAAAAATACCTATTAATATGGAGCATGCAGGAATGAGCATGATTTTAAACGGAAATTCTTTATTAAATAAGTTCCCGACAAAACTAATGACGATAGGTAAAGTGCCGATAATCAACGTGGTAATAGTAGCGCCTGTATATTGAATTCCTAGTACAAGAAAAAAGAAGTATCCAACATTTCCAGTAAAAGCATATAGAAGTGCTTTAAACCATACTTTTGGTGGGATATGAACAGGATTCTTTCTGTATACTATGAACAAAAGGACAGAATACATCCCATACATAAAGTAGCGTCCTAAAGTGATTTCCAAAGAGGAAAAGCCAGAAAGCATATTGGGAATAAGAAAGGCCAACCCCCAAGCAGCCCCTGCAACCACACCAAATATAATTCCTAGCAAAGATGAACGATCGTTTCCCATTTCTGATTACCTCCGCGAAAAGCAATGATGTTATTTCATTATAGGGAAAGGAAGTTAATCAGTATTGTACATTCTTGCTTGCTAGTACATATTGTCCAGGTGTGATTCCAAGTGCTTTCTTAAAACGTCTTGAGAAATGACTTTGGTCCACAAAGCCGACATCTACAGCTGCTTCAGAAATGGCAAACCCTTGCTCTAATAACTTTTTAGCATTTTCGATTCGGACTTGGCTAAGAAAAACATGAGGTGATATCCCACATTGCTTGGTAAAAGTTCGAGCAAATTGATATTCGCTAAGCCCCGTTATCTTGGAAAGTTCTGATAAAGTAATGTTTTCGTGATAATATTCATGGATATAGTCCTTCACTCGCCGAATTCTCTGTTGGGGTAAAGAAAATCCCTTAATATGCCTCAAAGATCTTTCAGCAAATCCTTCCAACAATACATTAAAAAAGAGCAAAAATTTTTCTTTTTGTTCTAGTTCGGAATTTGAATATTCAAGTGTATAATGCAAATCTAGAAATAGATGGACAATTTCCGGATCTGTCATAATCACTTGTTTGAAAAACAAATGACTTTTATCTGTTGCATTTTCTATCCCTAACATTTTTTCAATTAATGTTTTTTCAGGATAAATCATCCGATACGTATAGCCTCCATTTTGAGCGGAATATCCTGTATGTATTTCTTCGGGATTGATAACGACTAAATTATTCTTCATTCCAAATCGTGTTTCACCCTTATGGTGAAATCCTTCGACACCGTTCTCAATAACACCGATAGCAAATTCGCTGTGGGCATGTTTAGAGAAGGCATGATCAATATAGGTAGCATGCAAACAATCCATCGATTCGAAGTGTTTGCTTTTCCAAAAAACAACTTTTTCCCTTTGCATGTTCAAAATAAGATATGCCCCCTCTTTCCAGCCTTTTTAGCGAGCGCGATCAATCCGATGTGAACGCGACTATTTAATCTGTAACTTTTTGATAATGGCTAATCAATTGATCCAAATCTACCATAACGCAACTGTGGAAACAAGTAACTCCAGCAGGAGCAGCAAACCTCAGTAAACAATTAAAGACTTTCTTGAAAAATAATCCGTTTGGAAAAGAAACAGTATAGATGCCAAGGGAAAAAACGGGGACGGCGAGAGTATTGGCCGTGCCCGTTAGGGTGGAAAAGCGGAAAAAAGGGAATGGCGAGAGGTACAGCCATCCCCTATTGTGAAAAATTACAAAACAGAGTGCACTAAATAGCTCTGAACCTAAGAGAAAAAAGAGTATACTGGAGGCAGAAAACAATATGTAATTTTATATGACATAGGAGGAATGATGTTTATGAAACCACGGGTTACAGTTTTAACGTTAGGTGTAGATGATTTGGAAAGATCTTTAAAGTTCTATCAAGACGGATTGGGGCTCCCAACAGAAGGGATAGTTGGCCAAGAATTTGAGCATGGTGCTGTTGCCTTTTTCGATTTACTATCTGGAATAAAGCTTGCTATTTTTGAACGCAAAAATATTGCGCATGATGCTCAGATTAATCAATCTGTTTCCAGTCCTACTGAATTCACTATTGGCCATAATGTCGAAAGTAAAGAAGAGGTTGACAAGGTAATGGAACAGGCAAGGAAGGCCGCAGCTACTATCACAGTTCAACCACATGACACTTTTTGGGGTGGATATTCTGGTTACTTTCAAGACCCGGATGGTCATTTATGGGAAGTTGTGTGGAATCCACATTTGGAGATCAATGAATAATTTGAAGATTATCCCCCAATACCAGCTAATAAAATTGAGTGACACCTTTTGAATAATTCGTCAAAACATTGACACTGAGGGAATCAAGCCACTCAAGCAGAACTTGATATACTTATTCCGTTTGATTGCCTAGAATTGAACTAATCAAACCAAGGGAGTGATCAAGCGATGGATATGAAGAAAGTTGGTAAGCAAATTGCAAAGTTGAGGAAAGAAAAGCAGTTTACGCAAATGGGTGTGGCCGATAAATTAGGTGTTACATATCAGGCCATCAGTAACTGGGAGCGAGGGGAAACGATGCCGGATATCACAAAGCTGCCAGAGTTAGCTGAAGTATTTGACGTTAGCATTGATGAACTATTAGTCAATCAAAAAGAGACAGCGGCAGCAGTTAAGCAACTAATTGAAGAAAAGGAAGGGGAGCCAATCGATATTCCTCTTGAAGAATTGAAGTCAGTTGCCCCTATTTTAACGGTTGATCAAGTTGATCTCTCGGTAAAGACCAATACAAAAACGCTCCAAGCCTCTGATTTGAGTGCACTCGCGCCCTTTTTGAGTGAAGCTTATTTAGAAGAATTAGCTGAGGAATTTTACCATGACAGCGGGCTGCCTGATTTAGTTAAGCTGTTTCCATTTCTAAGTAATGAGTACTTGTCAAAACTAGCAGAAAAAGAGTACACGTCTAATGGAATAAAAGCACTGAAATCTCTTGTTCCATTTCTGTCTCAAGAAAGTATTGCTGAGATTGCAAAGATAGAATTCACAAAAAACGGCCTTCATGAAATGAGCAGTCTTTTCCCTTTTTTAAACAAAAATTGTATGGAAGAGATTAGCCAACAAAGCTATGAACGAGATGGTCTATCTTCCTTACGAAGTGCTGCTCCATTCCTTAAAAGGGATTTCTTGCAGGAGTTGGCGGAGGACGCTATAGAGAAACAAGGATTTTCTGAAATAGAGCCATTATTGCCTTTCATTGACGTTGATAAGCTTGTCAAAGCAAGGAGATAAGGCGCATTGTGCCATTCATTGAAATTTAATTATTTATATTTTAACCTCGTTCTAGATTTAGAGCGAGGTTATGTTTGTTTTAGAAAAATATGATGCAAAATTCAATCGAGTCATGAATAAAAGTATTGTTGTCAGCTTACATTTATTTTTTGTAATGGGTAATTTTCATTTTAAACATTACATGATATAATAAAAAGCGCATTCAAAATAAATAAAGGAGAAGGCAAGTTGGCTAACAATATGATTTGCTTAGATGTTATCAATACGATGTGGTATGACTATCGTGGAACAGGGAAGTCCGAAGATCGCTTAACAAACCCGAAATGGATAGAGTATTTTATAAAGGATTGGCATCTAACTCATTTATCTTATCCTTCTGCTCAAACCATTCATGAATTGCAAAATTTACGTCGGCTAATGAGAGATATTCTTCAAAAAACAACACAGGATCAATTACCAACAGCTGATGAAATAATGGAATTAAATACTTTTATGGATAAAGCAAAACGGAGCCCGGTGTTAATCAAAAGCGATGATCATTTTGAATTGAAGTTTGTATCTGATCAACAGGACTGGGACACTTTTATTTCTGAAATTGCTCTCTCTTTTTCCGAACTATTTACAAAAGAAGAATATAAGCGTGTGAAGTTTTGCAAGAATGAAGATTGTCGCTGGGTCTTTCACGACAATACGAAGAACGGGCGAAAACATTGGTGCAGTAGTGAGACATGTGGAAACTTATCCAGAGTTCGAAAGCATAGAGATACACTCAAGGAGGAAAAACAATGAATACTAAAGAGGTAATAACATCCCAGCTAGAAGCCGTTCATAATAAAAGTGGTTGGTTTGTTTCGTTGGCACAGGCACTAAAAGGTGTGACACAGGATGAAGCAATGTGGAAAAACCATCCAAACGCCAATAATATATGGGGAATCGTAAATCATTTACTTTATTATAACCAGGGTTATTTAAACCGTTTTAAAGGCACTGGGGGAACGCGTTTTACAATTGATACAAATGCCCAATCCTTTGATAACTTAGATGGATATACGTGGGAGGAAACATTAAGATCTATTGATCAAGTGATGCAGGAATGGAAACAGGTCATTGATGATTCAGCGGATGAGCACTTCAATAAAAATGTAGACGCCCTTACCCATTTAACTATTCATACTGCTTATCATATCGGGCAAATTGTAGATATTCGAAAACAACAGGGAACTTGGAAATCAGAACTTGGTGTAGATTAATTTGAAAGGTAGGTATAGATCATGATTATCATACCTCTACAAGAACCGTTTAATTTCGAAGCTGCTATCACTGATTATGGTTGGTGGATGTTGTCGCCGAATTATTGGAATAATGAAGAGCATTTATTTTATCGCCCAATCCAATTAAGTACGGGGAAAAATGTATTATTGTGTATTTCAAAACACAATCATCAATTGATGATCGAAACTGAAACGAATATTCCTTTAGAACATAATGACACCAAAGAGATTAAAGACCAAGTATCCTGGATGTTTAGATTGCAAGATACCTTTGAGCCGTTCTATACCCTCTGTCACGATTATGAGGAGCTTTTACATATCCCCACTAAAAGAAAAGGAAGACTTTTGCGTTCGCCGACACTTTTTGAAGATGTAGTAAAAGTAATATTAACAACAAATACGAGATGGAAGCAGACCATGAATATGGTGAATAATCTTGTGAATGGATTGGGCGAATCCGTAAAAACCAATCATCAGCCTGAAATCAAAACCTTTCCCACACCAGAACGCGTGTTAGAAGCAGGTGAATCATACCTAAAAGAACATGTGCGAGTCGGTTACCGAAGTACATACATTATCGATGCAGCCACAAAAGCTTTAGATCCTGTTTTTGACCTTGAGTCTTATACATCACCAGAAAGTGATAGTACAAAATTAAAGGAGATTAAAGGGATTGGTCCTTATGCATTTAATACACTTTCGATGATACTTGGAAAATATGATTTGTTACCTGTTGATTCAGAATATAAAGCTCATGTTATCAAAAAATATTTTAATGGCGAGCCCCCTACGAAGCAAAAGCTTGAAAGTGTGTATGATAAATGGGGAAGTTATAAATTCCTTGCATATTGGTATGATATTTACTCTTAAAACAGTGAATATATCACTACAACTTCACGTCAGAAAGAAAGGGGGGTTCTGAACTTTTTGTAAACACACTTAAACATCCTTTATAACTAAGGGATATTCAAACATGTACATCATAAGATGCTAAATGCTAGAAGCAAGGACGAACTAATATTCATAAGACTATGAATGAGCCAACTAGGGAGGATAGAGCCATTTCCTAGTTTTTCATTGACATATCCCATCATCCATCCAGCTAAAGCAGAAAAAATAATGATTAGAATGACTAGAAAAGTATTTAGAGAGCTAAATAGGATAACACCATGCAGCAGTCCGAATAAAAGAGCTTGAATAGCATTACCAGCTCCAAATCCCCACCAACCAGAAAAGACTTTTAATAAGAAACCACGAAATAATAATTCCTCCGACAGTCCAGTCTGGACAATGGCATAAATGAAAATAAGCAAGATACTTTGCGGACCCATAGAGGCAAATTGTGCATTCGCTATCATTGTTTTGTCATCGATAACGGAGAGTAAGATAGTTCCCGAAGCCAGTAATATAGCAAATGACAAGATAGAGAAGATAAATGCCTTTGTCTTATTGTGGAATACGGCTTTTTTTAAACCGATCCAATGTGTAAAACTTTCACGTTTTCTAAATGCTATTAGCCAATATAAGAAGGGAATAATAGCGAAAATAATTACTTGTACCAATGCGTCTATGATGGATTGAATAAGCAATAGATTTCCACACTCCTTTGCGATCGTTATATAAAGTCTAGCAAATAAAAGAAAGTAAAGATATAAAAATAAGTCTCTATTTCCTCAAAAGCGGATCAAAATAAAACTTTCCCACGGACCCATTCCGTCTGGTTAAATGTTCAATTCTCTTATTCCATTAAAGTAATAGATGTGAAAACAGCGATTTTAGTGGAGACTTTTCTAACTTTTCATATGGAGCATCAGGAGAACCAGGATTGCAAGGAGGGCAGACTTTGTTGTTCACCATAACAGATGAAAATGGACATGTCGCTTTATTAACAACTGAAATTCAACCTCCTTCTGATGACCCGGAGTACGATGGTCCAGTGTCTGAAGGTGATTGATAAACTACGTTAACAAGGCTAATAGACTCTCAAATATAGTCTATTAGCCTTTTGCAAATTAATTTGTTACAGGCACCCATAATTCAACATCTGCATTTGTTGGTTCTCCATTCAAAAGCACTTCAAGGATTTCTTTGCCATTATATTGTCTAGCATGCTCGCTATCTGCAAAAAACGCCTCTTCCAATTGATCAAATAAAAGTCTTGATACACCATCTTGTGCAGCGAGTACTGCATAATCCTGTGAAGCAACCTCTAGTCTCTCATATCCTTCTATCCAATCATCGGATAGAACCCCAGCAAAATATCTGATCCCATTTTCGCTTGGAATAATAACTGCATACCCCTTTTTATCTTTTGATATTGGCATTAATTCCTTCAGCACACCTATCTTAAATAATTCTTGATAAAATTCTGTCTTTTTTTGCGAGTATTTCTCATCATTTACTCCTTTCCCTTCTATTGCAATACTTTTACCAACAAACCTTGATGCATCTTTTAACTTTCTTTGCATGTTTATAGCCTCCTTATGGTTTATGCTATAATGCTAGCAAACAAAATATGGCAACTATATGTCATATTAAAAATAAAAGGACGTGTTTATCGTGAAAATAGATAGACATATGGGAATTATCTCCTATTTGATGGACCATCAAAAAACAACCGCAAAAGAACTAGCGGAAACGTTCCAAGTAAATAGAAGAACGATTATGCGTGATATAGATGATCTAACAATAGCTGGAATTCCACTATACTGTAAGAAGGGAAAAAATGGTGGAATCTATTTGATGGATGCTGTTGATATGAATAAGCCCCCTTTATCAATAACAGAATTAATGTCCATCGAAACTAGTTTAAAAAGTAGGATGCAAGTACTTGATGATGATGCCACCTTTAATGCCATTTTAAAGTTAAATAAAATGGAAGGAATTGCTGATTTTGAAATTGATTTGTCTCTTTCAAAAGGAAATACTGAATTAAGAAAGCTCGTTTTGGATTTACTCTCAGCGATACGAAATAATCAACTTATTTATTTTGACTATATGAATGCACAAGGAGAAGAATCAAATAAAACAGCAGAACCATATCGCATTGTCTTTAAAGACAGGAGCTGGTATATGGATGCTTATTGTTATTCGACGGAACGATTCAATGTATACAAACTTGCGAGAATAGCTAATTTAAGCACAAGAGGGACTTTTTCTAAAAGAGACTACGAACCCATTTCTTATAATGGTGGTGAGTGGATGGAAAAAGATAAAATTCCTGTGACATTGCTTGTAAACAAAGTGGTGATCGATAGATTTTTAGAGCTGTTGGGAAGAGAAAATGTGAAAAAAGTAGATGATTCTTGGTACTCTGTTCTTTACCCGTTAAAAGATAATGTATATGGATACAACACGCTGCTTGGCTATGGGAAATTTGTAAGAGTGATATCTCCCAACACCTTTCTAAACCACTTCATCACATATATAGATGAGGTGAAGGATGTCTATCAATATGCAGATAGAAATAATACCTGAGATGTGATAATTTGGATTCTATTTCATCAAGCGAGGAGATGAAATAAAGTTGTTGTTGAGGTATAATAAAGCTATCGTATATATACAGAGAGGAGTGAAAAAAGTGACAGAGAAAAATATTGATAATGCTGCTATTATGCAAGCTATTCTTGAGTTATCGGCAGATATGCAGCAAAGATTTGAAGCGGTTGATAAGAGATTTGAAGCAATCGATAAAAAATTTGAAGCGGTTGATAAAAGATTTGAAGCAGTTGATAAAAGATTTGATTCTGTTGATAAAAGATTTGATTCTGTTGAACAAAGAATCGATTCTGTCGAAACGCGATTGAATGCTAAAATAGACTCTGTTGAGGAGAAATTAAGTGATAAGATTGATAAAGTAGATGCAAAGCTGTCGATATTATCAGATGAAATCTTGTCTACGCGGGCTGATGTCAAACTCTTAAAGAAAGCAAAATAGAATGTTTTATTATGAGGGGAGTTTGCAGAAGTAGTTAATATAGAATTGTTTTAAAGCATGCTAAAAATGGATATTAGTTGATAATAAACCAATAGTGTACCTGATTAACAGGTAATGCTGTGGTTTTTTTTATTGCATAGCCGACTATATCTAATACTTTTCTACCTTTTTTGGTGAGGAGAATAGACCTACCACCATTCTATACCATTGATGATATGCTCTCGAATTTGAAGTAGGATGCCTTTTTTTATAGGCAGATTCCATTCAAAGCAAAGCTTCTTCAATGGATCCTAGATTCTGTTTTTCTCTCGTTCTAGTGTTTAAAAAAATTAAAAATTTAATTGACAAAATAATACATATTTTGTTAAGGTAAATAAAGTTTCCTCTGTGCAACTATATTTTAAATTAAAATTCTTTTGACCTAAGGAAAAATACAGAGAAGAGAATAAGCAAGAATTTATAAAAATGGAAAGGGAGTAGGGTATGGGTAAATGCAGGTTATTTAAAGAAATATCAATGATCCTATTAGCTGTAATGCTACTATTTTCAAATCTTCCGTTTTTATCAAGCAGTGTATTGGCGGAAGAAGCTTCAAGTAATGTGGGGGAAAATCTCACAAAGACGTTTGAAAAAGAAGAATTTGTTACATATATTGTGAAAATGGAAGAGCAAGTAGATTTGCAGCAAGCAAAAACGCAAGGAGAGTCAATGGCGAAGTTTAGCCAGAGCACCTTAGCTGATGAAAAAGGCGTTGTCAGAAACTACGTTGTTCATTCATTACAAGAGGTGTCAAATAATACGCAGCAAAGTATGAAGAGTTTTTTAGATGAGAAGAAAGAAGAGTCTGCGGTTCAAAACTATCATTCTTTTTATATTATTAATGCGATCGAGGTCACATCAAATGAAAAAGTAATGAAAGAAATAGCGAAGCGAGACGATGTATTATCTATTAATCTCAACGAAACGTATACGCTAGAAAAAGGCGAGATAGAGAAAGCCAGAATTGAAAAGACGGATGAAAAAAGTAAAGAAACACCCTGGAATTTAAATAATATGAATGTACAAGAATCATGGGATTTGGGGATTGAAGGAGAAGGTGTGACAGTAGGAGTGATTGACTCAGGTGTTGACCTAAATCACCCAGCTTTACAAGACAAATGGCGAGGAAACGACCAAAACACTAGTTATAGTGACGTGAAATATCATTGGTTAGATGTAACACATGAAAATACGGAATTACCAACCGATGGCAATGGTCACGGGACTCACGTAGCTGGTTCTGTTTTAGGACAAGAAGCAGATGGAAGCAATAAAATAGGGGTAGCTCCAAAGGCAAGTTGGATTGCTGCAAAAGTTTTTGATACAAAAGGCGAAACAACAGATTCAGCACTTATTCGAGCAGGTGAATGGATGCTTGCCCCAGGTGGGAATACTGATTTGGCTCCTGATATTGTAAATAATTCATGGTCGATTTCTGGAGCTGGTAAAAATGAATATCTCAGAGAAGTTATTCAAAGCTGGCGAGCTGCTAATATTTTACCTGTATTTGCTGCAGGAAATACTCGTGCAGGTTTGAATGAAGGAGGACCCTCATCTGTTCCAGCACCAGGAAACTATCCTGAATCGTTTACTGTTGGAGCCCTTGACGAAGATAATGAATTAGCCTATTTTTCCCTTTTAGGGCCGTCTCCATATGATGAGACTAAACCTGAAGTTTCCGCACCGGGTGTATCGATTCGCTCAGCTGCACCAGATGGAAAATATGCCTATATGGACGGGACTTCCATGGCGAGTCCACATGTTGCAGGATTGGCGGCGTTAATTTTACAAGCAAATCCAACATTAAATGTGAATGAACTAGAAGAAGTGATTATGGAGACGGCTGATCCTCTAACAGATAGTCAGTTTCCTAGTTCACCGAATAATGGATATGGTCGTGGTATCGTCAGTGCGCTTAATGCGGTAAGTACTTTTACGGATGGTCTTGGAGAATTAGCGGGAGAAGTGACAGTTGAAGGTGAGGATAATGAAGCACCGAAAATTTCTCATACTCCCATTCCATTAATCTTTAATGTACTTGATCAAGGAGTTTATACGAAAGTAGCAGATAATGTTGGTGTCCAATCTGTCGAACTGGAGGTACGCGCAGAAGACTCTTCCGAATGGGTATCTCATGAGATGAAACTTATGACTGGTACGACTGTCAGTGGTGAATATGAAGGCGTCATTCCAGTAGAACAGTTAACTGTACCAGAAACGGAGTATCGTATAAAAGCGATCGATGCTACTGGAAATGAAGTAACGACAGAGATATATACAGTGGAAGTTTCAGAAGGGCTTACAAAAGGATATACTCAAGACTTTGAAGATAATATCGACGGATTTGATTTCCAAGGAGACGATGTATGGGAATGGGGAGTTCCAAGTTCAGGACCGGGAAAAGCCATTTCAGGTGAGAAGGTTATGGCTACAAATCTAGATGGAGTTTATGCAAATGGCACTGAAAGTATGCTCGTTTTACCATTACTTGATCTAAGAGATGAAACAGATCCAACAGTCTTATCTTTCTCACATTGGTATAGCTTAGGCAACTGGATGATGGCATTATTGGACACAGCAGAGGTTTATGTCGGAACACAGCCAGCAGTTGGAGAGGACTTTGAATTTACACTTGAGAAACTGTATGATTATTCGCAAGCTGAATGGAAGACAGATCATGTAGATTTAACCCCTTATCTAGGTGAACAAGTGTATATCATTTTTAATTTACGAGGCATATACGGTTCTGATCTAGGTTGGTATCTTGACGATCTCAAATTAACAGATCCAGAGGTGATCAAACCTGAGACACCAGAAGTAAGCGTTCGAAGCAATGCACCTGGAAGAGTCATTGTCGAATGGACAAAATTAGACCATGACGCTATAAAAGAATATGTCATTTACCGTTCAACAAATCCGTATGAAGGCTTTGAAGAAATTGGTGCAACAGAAGATAGAAGATTTAGTGAAATTGTAGAGGTACAAAAAGGGACGTATTATTATCAAGTACGAGCACGCACATATGCTGGTGATCTAAGTGACCCATCTAATACGGTTAAATGGACGTTTACAGGTGGTGAAGAAATTTACAGTACGGACTTTGAAGATGGAGCCGATGAGTGGACAACAAATGAAGGCAGCGACTGGGAATTAGGAATACCACGAGAAGGCCCAAGAAATGCCGTTTCTGGCGAGAATGTTTGGGGAACAAATTTAAGAGGACCTTACTTACCTGACCAAGAACATATTTTAACTTCACCAACGATTGATTTAACGGGTAAAGAATTTGCGACAATTTATTTCCAACATTGGTTTGACATGGATTATACCATTCGTGAATATGGCCATGTTGAAATTAGTGATGATGGCGGTGAAACATGGAAGGAACTTGCCAGATATCCAAAGGATGGATATGATTCCAATCATCCAAGACAATTTTGGTATCTAGAAGAATTAAATATCGACGAATATATTGGAGAAAAAGTAAATATTCGCTTTCACTTAAATAATTCGTCTCAAAGCCTATGGGGAAATGGTTGGTTTATCGATGATTTTGAAGTAAGAGAAACACCATCTGTGAAAACAGGCTTGAATGAAGTAGATGCTGAGAAAAAGGAAGTCGAAGAACAAGAGGAAAGAATTGAAAATTTGGAAGCACCTACTTGGAGTGGCACTACAGAAGCACAAAAGCTCCAGCAAATGGAAGGGAAAAGCAAAGTAGAAACAAAGCTAGCAGCTTCAACATTACCAATTGAAGCAAACCTTTCAATTATAGAAACGAATCGTTCCACTAAATCAGATGCAGGAACCGGGAAATATTCGTTGAAACATCCAGATGGTGAATACACATTGAGCGTTAATGCATACGGATATAAGCCATTTGAAGAAAAGGTCGATATTCAAGAAAATGAAGTCACGACGAAAAATATTCAATTAGAACCACTTGCAAAAATGACCGTATCTGGAACATTAACAAATGTATTTACAGGAAAACCAATTAAAAATGCAAATGTTAAAGTGATTGAAGATGCGAAAGTAACACCTGTACAGACAGATGAAAAAGGACATTACTCTTTAGAATTGTATGAAGGGAATTATCATTTAGTCGCTTCGGCAGAAGGGTATATGAGTGCTGAGGTTCAAATAACCTCTGATGGAACAGGTGAGCTTACAGAAGATATTGCATTGACGCCATATGAAGCTGGTAACAATATTACGTTATTTTATGATGACGGTACTGCTGAAAATGCTGTCGCTTCTAATGGGAAAGATGCAGGCTATGCAGTGCGCATGACAGCTGAAAAGCAATCCCAGCTATTAAATGCTCAATTTTATTTTTGGGATAAAGGCTGGCCAACACCAGGTGGAGAAGAGTTTCAGTATGCGATTTATGATGCAGACGGAGTGAACGGTCGACCTGGAACATTGCTTGCAGGACCGTATGATGCCGTTGCATCTCTTGACGGAAGTTGGACAGAGGTTCCCATTCTTGACCCACTAATTGTAGAGGGAGACTTTTATGTCGTTTACTTACAAAAGGGCATATCTCCAGATGTACCAGGACTCGCAATTGATACTGATGGTGAATTTGCGGATCGTTCATGGCGGAAAGAAGGTAAACGTTGGAGTAAAGAAAGTGCAGGTTCCTTGCGAAATTACATGATTCGCTCAACCGTACGAGAAATACTAGGTGAAAAGGAAGTTGTTATAACAGATTTAAAAATAACACCTGATTCGCTCGTATTAAAAGAAAATGAGGAAACAGAACTCAATGTAACAGGTATTATGCTAGATGGAAAAGAAAAAATCATCGTACCGATTGATCAAAAAGATATCACATTCAAATCGCTGGATAATGAAGTAGCCACGATTGATGAAGAAGGTACGGTAACTGCAATGGCACCCGGAGAAACAGAAATTGAAGTAACATATAAAGATATAGTCAAACAAGTATCTGTTCAAGTAGAAGAAGGGCAAGAAGCTGTAGATAAATCTGAACTACAAAAAAAGGTAGAAGAGGTTAATGCATTAGATGAAGCTGACTATACAACAGAAAGCTGGGAAGAATTCGCTTCTGTATTGGAAGCAGCGACATCGGTACTTGATAATGAGAAAGCAACTCAGGCTGAAGTAGATGAGGCACTTGCTGCATTAGAGGCAGCCCATAAAGCCCTTGTACTAGTTGAAGAACCATCTGATCCAGCAGATAAAGCCGCGCTGCAGGAAAAAGTAGATGAAGTCAAAGACATAGAGAAATCTGACTATACAACAGAAAGCTGGGAAGAATTTGCTTCTGCATTGGAAGCAGCGACATCAGTGCTGGATAATGAAGAAGCAACGCAAGCTGAAGTAGATGAGGCACTTGCTGCATTAGAGGCAGGGCATAAAGCCCTTGTCCCAGTTGAAGAACCATCTGATCCAGCAGATAAAGCCGCGCTGCAGGAAAAAGTAGATGAAGTCAAAGACTTAGAAGCAGCTGACTATACAACAGAAAGCTGGGAAGAATTCACTTCTGCATTGGAAGCAGCGACATCAGTGCTTGATAATGAGGAGGCAACGCAAGCTGAAGTCGACGAGGCACTTGCTGCATTAGAGGCAGCGCATAAAGCCCTTGACCCAGTTGAAGAACCATCTGATCCAGCAGATAAAGCCGCGCTGCAGGAAAAAGTAGATGAAGTCAAAGACATAGAAGCAGCTGACTATACAACAGAAAGCTGGGAAGAATTCGCTTCTGCATTGGAAGCAGCGACATCAGTGCTGGATAATGAGGAGGCGACGCAGGCAGAAGTCGACGAGGCACTTGCTGCATTAGAAGCAGCCCATAAAGCCCTTGTTTTAATTGAGAATCCGGAAGAACCAGGTAAACCAGATCCAGAAGATCCGGACCCAGAGGATCCGGAGAATCCTGATCCAGGGAAACCCGAATTACCTGAACCAGTCGATCCTGATCCGGATTATTCAGATGACACCCTGTATCCTGAAAAAGGAAAAACAGATAATAAAAATAAGGTGACCCAAACTCCTGAAAAAGATAAAACAGGTAAAAAATTACCAAATACAGCTACGAATATGTACAATCTATTAGGAGCTGGTGCATTGTTCTTAGTAGCAGGAATTACTTTCTTCTTGATAAGACGCAAACGAAAAAATGCCTAAAGCAAGTTAAGAGAATTTGTTAAAACTAGAAAAGCGGTCTTAGCTCGATACGAGCTAAGGCCGCTTTTCTTAGCATGCAACAATCTCTAGCTAAAATATTTAATCCAGAAAATAACACTTCGCTACTTCAGAATTTAGCTATTGTTTCATTTCCGTTTACGGTCTGTTTACTTTCACTTTTTATAATCGAATGGAAGCGTCAGATAATCGCTCCATATTATGAAATAGAAAGGGAAACGAGTATATGAAACAACAGACAATTGTTCAATTTCAGCACACGACCAAAAAGATTGGCAGAAAAACAATCGTAAGCGATTTGAATTTTGCTGTTCCTTCCGGTGAAATTTTCGGATTTCTTGGTCCTAATGGGGCGGGCAAAACAACGACAATCCGAATGATGGTAGGGCTGATAAAAATAAGCCAGGGAGATATTCTGATTAAGGGCCACAGTATTAGCAAGCAGTTTGAGAAAGCAATCCGTCATGTAGGAGGGATTGTAGAAAATCCAGATTTATATAAATATTTAACGGGGTATCAAAATTTAAAACATTATGCGCGAATGGTTTCTGGTATTTCTAAGAATCGGATCAATGAGATCGTTCAAAATGTCGGATTAACGGACAGTATTCATGAGAAAGTAAGCTCGTATTCGCTAGGAATGCGTCAGCGCTTAGGAATTGCTCAGGCATTGTTACATCACCCATCTCTATTAATACTGGATGAACCAACCAATGGGCTTGACCCTGCTGGTATCCGAGAGCTTCGCCATAATTTAAAAGAACTTGCTCATCAGGAAGGCGTAGCAGTCTTTGTCTCCAGTCATCTGCTTGCGGAAATGCAATTGATGTGCGATAAAATTGCTGTTTTGCAAAAGGGGAAGCTCGTCAGCATTGAGAATGTACATGAATTTATTGCAGAGGACAATGTTTCCCGCATATGTCTCGATGTGGAGTCGTCACAAATCGAACTAGCAAAAATGCTAGTAGCGGATTTAAGTAAGACGGCTGTAGTTGGTAGCAAACCAAACCAGCTATGGATTCAGATGAATAAAGATGAGGTGCCAGAGTTAAACAAACTATTGTTAGAGAATGGTGTTCGAGTCTTAAGTATTCATGTACAGGAGCAGACGCTGGAGGACAAATTTCTGAAAATGATGGAGGAAGGGCAATGATCGGATTAATCCAGAATGAAACGATGAAAATCATTAACCGTAAACTGACTTGGATTATTTTATTCCTGTTGATTGTTATAACGGTAGGAAGTTTTGTTATGAACAAAATAAATGAGGAGCCTGTATTCGACTGGAAAAGTGAACAATTGGAACTTATAGAGCGTTATAAAGGGCAATTGGAGATTGATGAGCTTTCACCGCAAATGTATGCAGATACAGAGAATAAACTTCAAATTGCAGAATACCGTCTGGAAAATAATATGGCTCCAATCAAGGAGAATCCGTGGTCTGCTTTGTTACAGTTTTCCGGATTAATTGAAATGGTCATTATTTTTGCCGTTGTCATCGCTGCAGATGTTGTATCAAGGGAATATACAAGTGGTACAATCAAACTATTACTGATTCGCCCGCATAGCCGATCGAAAATCTTATTTTCAAAGTATATCTCTGTAGCATTATTCGCTTTAGGCATGCTGGCATTATTGTTTATGACAGGATATGGTGTGAACGCCATTTTCTATGGATTTGGCAATCTGAACACAAGCGACTTATTCTTAAATGCAGATGGAAAGGTTACGGAAATGAATGTGCCCATGCAAGCAATAAAAATGTATAGCTTGAGCTTTCTTCCTATCCTAAGCTATGTAACACTGTCTTTTGCTATTTCGACGATTTTACGTAATAGTGCATTGGCAGTTGGAATTTCTTTGTTTATTATGATTGTAGGAAATTCCATGATAGAGGCGACTGCCAATTTATCCTGGCTAAAATATTTGCCTTTTGCCAATAGCGATATAAGCCTGTATATTTTCCATTTGCCAGCAAGACCGGAAATGACATTGGGTTTTTCGCTATCTGTTCTGCTTATTTATATTTTGGTGCTGGCGGCCTTAAGCTGGATTATATTTAAAAAACGGGATACAGCTTGATCATGACAGATTAAGATAGAAAGAAGGCAGCAAAGATGCATTCACAAAAAATATTGTTAGTCGATGATGAACCAGGTATTATCCAAATGCTTGAAACGCTACTGCGCAAAGAAGGCTATACCAATATTAGCAGTGCTCATTCAGGAAAAGAAGTAAGGGCAAAAATTGCACGGACAACATATGACCTGATTGTATTGGATGTGATGCTTCCAGATACAGATGGCTTTCAGCTGTGTCAGGAAATTCGCCAAGAGACGACTGCTCCTATCTTATTTCTTACTGCCCGTTCAGGCGACTTCGATATGCTGACAGGACTTGGAATCGGTGGAGATGATTATATTACTAAACCTTTCAATCCTTTGGAGGTTGTGGCACGTATTCATGTACAATTTCGGAGGCAGGAGCAGTTTCGGCAACAAATGGAACAAACAACGGACGTGTATGATTTTGGTTCGCTTACGATTAATAAAAAATCAGCCCAGCTACATGTTAACGGAAATGAAATAGCCTGTCCGGCAAAGGAGTTTGAACTATTGCTTTTTTTAGCAGAGCATCCTAATCAAGTGTTTACAGCTGGGCAGCTATATGAAAATGTCTGGGGATACGATAGCCATGGAGATGAGAAGACGGTTTCCATTCATATTATGCGGTTGCGCAAAAAAATTGAAAAGGATGCAAAACAGCCTGCCTTGATTGTTACATTAAGAGGTATTGGCTATAAGTTTGTACCGCCGGATGAAGGGGATTCGCTATGAAACGGCGACTAAATGGAAAGTTGATTGTCCGGTTTACATTAAGTTTTATTTTGCATCAGTTTTTGTTGATGCTAGTATTAGCAATTCCCGGTGCAGTATATATTTATCTCTTGCAGGAGCCAGATAATCAAGTGATGATTATGGTGCTATCCTGGACCGCAGTAGTATTTTACTTTTTATATTGTTTGTTTTATGGCTATTATTTTGCACGACCGATGTACGGTGTTTTAAGTAGAATAGAAACGCTCTCTATTGGAGATTATATCGCTCCAAAGCAGAAAAAACGATTTCCTTCCAGTCGAATCTACCGTGAAGTCAATGCAAATTTGGAATCCCTTTCTGTTATCCTTCAAGAGAATGAGAAGAAACGAAAGGAATTTGACAAGCTGAGACAGGAATGGGCGGCTGGAGTGACACATGACTTGAAAACTCCATTATCCTATATATCCGGCTATACTGATATGCTTTTATCAGAGAAACATACGTGGAGCGAGAAAGAAAGAAGAGAGTTTTTACAGCTAATCAAAGAAAAATCAATGCATATGGAAGAACTGATTTCTGACCTTGGAATCGCCTTTCGAATGGATCAATCACTGGATATCCAGAAAAATTTTCAAGAGATAGAATTGGTGGAATTGCTTCGCAGAGTGATAGCTGAAACAGCTAGTAGACCTGCCGATAAGGAGATTTCGTTTGAATTCATAGTCAATGATGAACCTGTCTATATAAAAGGAGATATACAACTGTTCCAAAGAGCGTTTACGAATTTGCTAGTCAATGCAGTTGAACATAATTCAGCAGGCACAAATGTTAAAGTTTCGATCCAAAAAAGAGCACAGGCAGAAGTTGTGATAGAAGATAATGGTAAAGGCATGGACGAATATACAGTTAATCATTTATTTGATCGTTACTATCGAGGGACTTCTACAGAAAAGCCATCAGAGGGAACCGGCCTTGGAATGGCGATTGTTCAGCAGATTATCGCTGCTTATGGAGGAGAGATTTCCGTAAAAAGTGAGCTGGGACAAGGGACGGTTATTGTCGTTCATTTGCCCCTTGGTTAAATATTATGTTAGATCATATAAATGGGAAACATTCCCTGTTACATTAATGTACCAAGCATTAACAGGAAAGTAATTCCCCCACCTCAAGGCTTTAGTGAATAGAGAGAAGTATAGGTGGGGGCACTGAATAAAGTTTCACTTTATCCGGCCTGTTCTTTTTGAACACGCCCTATAACAAACTTAGTATTATTTACAAGAATGAAAAGATCAGCATATAAACACCAGCAACAACCATTGCTATGACAAGTCCAATGACGATCCCTCTCATAAATGCTACGAAATGAAACCAGTAATTATGATACTCTTTGACCATATCTTCAGTGCCGGGAATACGAAACCTTTTTACATGTCGAAAAAGCAACCAATCTATCACAATCAAATCATAGAGACCGACAACTGTAAATAAAATAAACATATGAATGAATGCATCCAGAAATCCTTCTGAACCAGCAATCCAGACAAGTAGAACGCCAATTATGACAAACACGATCGCACCAATCAGCTTGAATGATATCTTATCACTTCTACTCGGAATTCGCCCCTCGTACTCTTTCATTGATTTAACGCGCTCCTGTATTTTTGGAGGATAGTTGTACAATCCTTTTACAGGGTCATTTTTAAGCACTTGAATAAATATAGCAAGAGAGAACAGCAGACAGGCAACAATGCATTGAATGAACAGAACCATTTTTCATCATCCCTTTCTTGAAAGAGGCTGGAGCATAACTAAATTGCTAACCTTCAAAGACGAACAATGAATTGCTTTAGCGGAGGAAATATACGAAGACTCCTGCGGGAGCAAAGGCCTCGGTGAGATCCCGGAGTGCGATAGCACGAGGAAGCTCACCAGCCGCCCGCGGAAAGCGAAGTATATTTCCGGAGAGAGGTATCTGAACCTAGTAGTTCGGTTTTGGCTTGTTTGAAACCACTTTTGTCTCAGCCTCTTGATTTTTAAAAGAAAATTCAAAATTAATTAGCGAAAAAAACTAACTGTTTCATAATTAATAGCCCTAAACGAAAAGGTTTCAAATATACAGAAATTTCCCTCGTAAAAATAAGTTTACCTCAGGAAACTTCAGGAGTAAAGTAAGAATTTCAAACAGCTGAGAAAGTATTTATCATGGAGACGAATAGCAATATGTACGGCTTATTTCCCCTCGTTCTGAAATTATAACGGGGATTTTTTGTGTTTATTCCGTATTCTAAGACCACACTTCAAGACTTTAGCGAGTGTAGAGCGTAGGGGATTAAACTGCCCTAATTTAGGTTCTAGTTCCTAGCAAATGTACGGTTTCTGCTCGACACCTCCTTTATCTCAGGGCTACAGGATGTAGGTCAGAACAGCGTTGCGCCAGGACGGCGCGTTTTTAGCTGTTCATCCTTACTATGAGAGTTTGTACGTCGCTAAACAGGCGCTTGCGCTTTTGTTCTGGTTTAGGAAATTATAAAATTGTAGCTTGTGGATAACTGTTTACATTACGGTTGGTGTCTAGCTCCAGGCGCCATCGGCTCGAGGTCAAATAACCTGAGCCAAAGAAAGGCAAAGAACGCCTTTCTTTAGCTCAGAACATTTGCTTGTCGCCGATAGGCGGGCGCCTTGCGCTTTTCTTGTTGCTTAGGAAACTATAAAATTGCCGCTTGTGGATAAGTTGTAATTTTGAGTTTTGTCGTCTAGCTCCAGCGCCCAGCGACTAGCAAACTTTCAGCTTCTTCCTACGATAAGTCAACATCGGCTCATTCTTCGCCGTGTATCCTTTATCTCGTCAGAAGCTTAAAAAGTTTGTACGTCGCTAAACAGGCGCTTGCGCTTTTGTTCTTTATCAAAATGTAATCTTTTGTTATCGATTGTTTATAAATTCAAATGTGGCAGTTTATTTATCATAGCTATACTGGGGGAATACAATCGACATGTACATTACCTATAGAAAGGAAACTGCCTGATGGGTGCAACGACATTATTAGAAACACATAAACTGTCAAAATCATTTCATGGTAAAACCGTTATCGACAATCTAGATCTTAACATTAAAAAAGGGGATGTATACGGCTTTCTTGGGCGTAATGGTCAGGGGAAAACAACGACAATTCGGATGTTAACTGGCTTGATTTTTCCCGATTCTGGGGATGTTGTGATGAATGGGCTGAATCTAAGGACTGATTTTAAACAAGCGATTTCTCAAATTGGCGCAATAGTAGAGAATCCAACTTTTTATGACTATCTCTCTGGATATGAAAATTTGGCTTTGATGGTTAATCTAATTCCCGGTATGGATAAAGAAAAAATAGCAGAGGTATTAGAAAAGGTTGGATTGACGACAAGAGCGAAGGACAAGGTCTCTGCTTATTCATTGGGGATGAAGCAACGCCTGGGGATTGCGAACGCGCTTTTAAATGACCCGCAATTAATCATTCTTGATGAACCAACGAACGGACTGGACCCACAAGGTATGATCGAAATAAAAGAAATGATCCTTCAGCTTTCCTCTGAAAAAAATATTACCTTCTTTATTTCAAGTCATTTACTGCACGAGATTGGGCAGATATGTGACCGTGTCGGGATTCTAAATAAGGGGAAGCTTCTTACTGAAGGAAATGTCAGTGAATTAATTGCCGGCGGAGACGTCCATTCCTTGGAAGAATTATACTTCAATCTAACCAGCGGGGGCGGGAGGTGATGAGACTATTAAAAAATGAGCTGTACAAACTTTTTAAAATGAAGAAATTATATGTTTTTATGATCGTTATGCTGGGGATCACTTTGTTAAATTTATATGATTACCAGCCTGGTGGTTCGGAAATGACAGTGTGGGATTTTCAGTATGGACAATCTGTTCCGCTGACGATGATCCAGATTTTTGCTCAATTTATGATTATTTTTATCCCGATTGTTGCAGCGGATAGTATTAGTAATGAGTATCGGAGTGGAACTTTAAAGTTATCTTTACTGCGACCAATTACTCGTTCAAAACTACTGCTGGCAAAAATAATGACATTGTGCGTATTTATCGCTGCTTCAACAATTATCTTTTTAATTCTATCTTATACATTAGGAATTTATTTTATTGGTTGGGGAGAGGCAACAGAGTATATGGGAAATACTTACACGCCAATTAAAGGAATTGGTGTAACCATCGCAGTCTACGCTTTATTTATTTTACCAACCATGGCATATGGCATTATTGCTAGCTTTATAGCTGTGTTAGCCAAAAATATGAGTACAGCGATCATTATATCATTGGTTCTGATTACGATTGGATTAAACCTAAATGATATGACAGCCATTGCTCCTTATTCTTTAGCATATCATCTAATGTACCTTCCCGAAAACTTTATACAGACAGAGGATTGGCTCGGAATGCTAGCAAATATTAGTGTTGTTCTCATTTATGCTGCTGTGTTTGCGGGGCTATCCTTCTGGACATTTAAAAAGAAAGAAATTGTCTATTAAGTGATTCGCATGGAGATGATCAAATGGTTGGTTTAATCAAAAATGAACTATACAAATTCCTTAAGCAAAAAAAGCTTTATCTATTTATGGGAGTTATAGTTGCCGTTCAGCTAGTAAATGCATTGCAGTCTAGACATGCATCCCATTTGTTAAATGGGCAGTCTTTTCCTTTGGAGGCACTAGCTGAAAGCTCCCTTTATATCACAATGTTTCTGGCTGTATTTATTGCGGAAACCATTGTAGAAGAATATAAACGGGGTATGTTTAAAATGGTATTAGTACGCCCGATTAATCGTAGCCAATTTATTTTTGCAAAGTCGATGGGGGTATTGGTTTGCATCTGTTTTATGGTTTGTTTTACCATACTCACTGCCTATGGTATAGGATTCATTTTCTTTGGTTGGGGAGAGCATATGCTTGTTCAAGGAGAACCGCTTTTTTTAGGTGAAAACGCAGTTATGTTTACTTTAACTACGGCATTTGCTTTTATCTTGCCTGTCTTTGGTTTTGCTATGTTGATCTTTTTTATTGCATTATTATCACTGAATGTTGGGATCACTATTGGTGCTGCTCTAGCCTTATTTATGTTTGCACCCTTATTGAAGGGAAGTATTCAAGATTATTCAATTGTGCATATTATGAATACTTTTCCTGCGTTATTTATTAACCAAACAGCTTGGCAAGAAATCTCTTTTAATATCGGAATTATCTTAGCCTATATTATCCTCTTTTATATTGGCAGTTTTCTTTTTATTAAAAAGAAGGATGTGTTGGTATAATTATGAATATGAAAGGAGGGGATGTGCCATGCGAAATATGAAAATTCTGGTTGTGGATGATGAACTGGAAATTGCCGAATTGATGAAAGATTATTTGGAAGAAGAACAATATGAGGTGAAGATTAGTACAGATGGTGAGGAATGTCTGACACGCTTTCGTGAATATCAGCCAGATCTTATTGTCTTGGATATTATGTTACCGGGTTTAGATGGGATGGAAGTATGCCGGACGATACGAGCAGAATCTTCTATCCCCATTATTATGCTTAGTGCTAAAAAATCAGAGGTTGATAAAGTTTTAGGATTGGGTTTAGGTGCGGATGATTATGTTGTGAAACCATTTAGTCCAAGAGAAGTGGTGGCAAGAGTAAAAGCACAATTAAGGAGACATCATCAATTCTCCGCATCTCCTAAAAGTGAAAAAGAGGTACCTAGCAATGAAGTCTTATCATTTGAACAGCTAGAAATTAACTTGAATGCTTATACAGTAAAAATAAATTCGCAACAGGTGGAATTCACAACCAAGGAATTTGAGGTGCTGCGATTTTTAGCCACGAAGGTGAATCAGGTCTTAACCCGTCAACAAATTTATGACCAGGTTTGGGGAGTCAATGAGTATGGCGATCTCAACACAGTAACCATACATATTAAAAAAATTCGTCAAAAGATAGAAGAAGATATCACCTCGCCTAAATGGATAAAAACTGTCTGGGGAGTAGGCTATAAATTTGTAGGAGACAAAAGATGAGATTGGGGGTAAAAGGGAAACTAATCTTGTCTTTTTCATCTATGTTCCTGTTTCCGATAGTGGTTGCGCTACTTTCTGGGGTTTATTCAAATAGTATCAGCTTTGGAAGCCTTCTTCCACTTCTCCTTGCTTTGCTTATCCCTTTTGTTATTGGGGCATGGGTTACTGGATGGGTGATTTCACGAAATATTTTGGCACCACTGGGTGAATTAGGGCATGCAACCAAAAAGATTCGTGAGGGGAATTTTGATTTTGTGATTTCCTATCAGGAAAATGATGAGATGGGTGATCTATCTCATGCATTTGATGAAATGAAGGGGGAGTTAAAGGAATTAAGGGAAAAACAAGCTGCGCATGAAACAGCACGCAAAGAATTAATCGCCAGTATTTCACATGATTTACGTACTCCAATGTCATCGATTAAAGGCTATGTAGAAGGATTACAGGATGGTATTATTCATGATGAAGAACGATTTCAGCGTTATATTTCGGTGATTAAAAATAAAACGGAAAATCTCGATCACCTAATCGAAGCCCTTTTCCAATATTCGCAATTAGATATGAACAATACAGAAGAAGGCTTTTCCGTTTGGAATGCTGCAGAATTATTGGAAACAATTATCTACCCAATGAAGATGGAATTTACCGATACACCCATCCAACTGAAAGTTATCAAGCCATTTCCAAAGGCTGACCTGTCTGTCAATGCAAAAGAAATTGCCCAAGTTTTTGATAATTTAGTAAGCAACGCCAAAAGATATGTTGATACTAAGGGAGTGATAACGATTGAGGGAAGTGCTGATGATCATGCTCTTAAAGTTTCAGTAACAGACAATGGAGCAGGTATAGCACAAAAAGATTTACCATTTGTATTTGATCAATTTTATCGTACAGAGAAATCTCGCTCCCGTCATTTCGGCGGTGCCGGACTCGGATTAGCGATCTGTAAGAAAATTATTGATAAACATGGTGGTGAGATTTGGGCAGAGAGCGAACTAAATGTTGGTACATCCTTTTATTTTACGATTCCTATTTTAAAGAAATAGAGTAGATGTCACACAGCTTAAAAGTGCTATAAAGGATTATAAATTCTAATAATATTGCCTATGATTGATCATCTCAACAAGCGTAGAAAATAGCAATTCAGAAGAAACTTAAACAGGCCATGCATGATAGAATAACTGGTAGAAATGCACATGAATTCAGCCATGATAATAATACTAAGAGGAGATGTTGTATGGTTATTCCGTATATTACCTTTAATGGGAATTGTAAGGAAGCAATAGACTTTTATTAAGATATATTCCAAAGTGAAGTCAAAATGTCACAATCCTATGGAAGCTATGTACCTAATGGTATTAAACATCCTCCAAAGAATTTAGACACCTGGATTTTGCACGCTGAAATGCAAATATGTGGGACAAACTTTTGGTTTGCCGATGATGTTCTGCCAATAACAAAGGGGAACTCAGTTAGACTTACTACAACCGTATCCACCGCCGAAGCGGCGCGTCGTATCTTTAACAAGCTCCAGGATAATGGAATTGTTACACTTCCTCCTACAGAAGCTTTTTATACCACCTTTCATGCGGCTGTAACTGATAAATACGGGATCCACTGGAACATCGTTGCCGAAGAGGAACCCATTCAAAAAACGTGATTGCCACAATCTCCTTCATTTACGTATGGATGATGGAGATTGTTTTATGTTGCCAGTCGAATAGTAGGTCCAAACTTCTCGTCAAAGAGGGAACATGTCACCAACCCCTTGTTATTTCTAGGAGGTCACCCTTTAACCACATTGCTAAACCTCCCTTGGATAGGATTTTTCCTTCCTTTTAACAAAAATCTTCCTCGATAATTGCACATCTATCCTATGTTTTTCATCATCTACTATCACTCAATATCACATTATTTATATATAATGTTTGAGAATTAATATTCTTTAAATACAGATGCCTTCAATAGATCCTTTTGCAACTCATTAATCACTCTTATATCGTTTTCTTCTAAACGATCTTCAATGATAGCCTTCAATATTTTGACAACACATGCCCCGTATAATTCACTAATTATATTTTTTGATGGTATATCTGGATAATGGACTAAGAATATTTCTTTGTAAAAGATTTCGAACCGATTGGTTAAGCTTAGATTTTCTAATTCTATTTGAAGGAGTTTCCCTAATTTTTTCTTTTCTGGAATTATTAATTTGTTCATGATCTCTGCTAACAAATTGCTGAAAACTGTATTTTCCTTGAAGCGTTTCTTAGCATAAGAGTCAAATTGACTCATATAATCATCGATGATCTCCTTGAGGACACTTTCTTTGCTATTGTAATGTGAATAGAAAGTGGATCGACTGCATCGAGCGTATTGGCAAATTTGTTCTACAGTAATGTCTCGATATTTTTCTATGTCTAAGAGTGAAAAGAAAGCTGTCACGATATTTTCTTTGGTCTTAACAACACGGATATCAACCATAATATCACCAAATTTCCGTACATTTATGATAATTTTGTACGTTTTCGAACACATTGTCAAATATATTCTTAACATTTTACAGCCATTAGATATCATTGATACTGAGATAAGGATAAGGTGAAACTTCAATTAGTGGAGGTTTTCCTCAAGAAGGGCTTTGCAGCTAGTTAAACAGGATAAAGGATGTGTTCATAGTGGCTATATTTACAGGGAACAGACAATTCGATTTTCAAATTGATCGCTTCACTTTCTCTTTTTTAGATAACACTCATGTACGACAAGATAGAGAAATAGTTGGTTCATTTATAAAGGATTTTCAAACATGGTTTGAGTGGTGGTCGGAGAAAGCAAAAGAATATGAACAAACAAACGAATTTAAAATAGCGGCAAGCTATTATAAAGCAGCGATGTTTTATTTAAAAAAGGATGATCCAAAAAAAAAATAATGTATGCTGGCTTTATTCGTACTTTCTATAAAAGTTATAATGATTTTGCATTCGAACGGCACAAAGTGCCATACGAAGGGGCATATTTACCAACACTTCTCTTAAAGAATCCTAATGCTCAAAAGACATTGCTGGTTTTGGGAGGTTTTGATGGATATTTGGAGGAAATTGCTTCTTTCTTTAAACACATGAAAAATACAGACTATAATATTCTTATTTTCGATGGGCCTGGTCAAGGAAATACGTCATCGCATGGACTGACATTTATTCCGAACTTCGAGAAACCTGTCTCTAAAGTATTAGATTACTTTTCTCTTAATGAGGTTGATGCGATTGGTCTTTCATGGGGAGGATATCTAGTATTACGGGCGGCAGCGTTTGAAAAGAGAATAAAAAGAGTGATCACCATGGATATTTTCTATTCTCCAATGGATACAGTAAGGATGAATTTAGGCTTTTTGAAATTTATGTGTCTTTCGATTCTGCTAAGAATGAGGGCTGATTCTTTCATTAATAAAGTGATTAACAAAATAGCAGCGAAAGATGTTGACATGATGTGGAAATTGAATAATGGCTATCAACTTACTGGAGAGAATAATCCGTATGATTTGATAAACAATTTGAAAAGACACAACGCCAAATCAATCTTAAGATTCATTAATCAGGACTGTTTGCTTTTAGCTGGTAAAGAAGATCAGTACGTACCATACAAGCGTCTATTCACTATTAAAAAAGGTTTGGTGAATTCCAAGAAAATTGAAACGAAACTATTTACAAAAGAAACAGGCGGAGAACAACATTGTCAAATTGGTAGAATGGATTTAGCTTTTAATGAAATCAGCAATTTTCTCGGAGTTTAATAATTAGATAGGTAGAACTCCTATTATTTCAATAACTGGATGAACGAATTGAACTGCTCCCCCTAATGTTGGACATGCTATCCAACATTAGAGGGGCTTTTTTCTTTGTTCAGGAACATTTGCTTGTCGGAGAACAACAGGATGTTGGTCAGAAAGGTGTTGCGCCAGGACGGCGCGTTTTTAGCTGTTCGTCCCTACTATGAAAGTTTGTACGTCGCTAAACGGGCGCTTGCGCTTTTCTTTCGTTTCATATACTTTATCAAAACTTTATCATAACCATATTCTCAGCTTATTTTGCTTTGCTACAATTTAGCTTATCAAAATAAGGAGATGAGCAAATGAAACAAGCAAATAAGGAAAAGCCCATTTTAGAAATTAAAAATTTAAATAAGCAAATTGTCGGAGAAACAGTCATTCATGGTATCAATTTTTCGATTCAGAAAGGAGATATTTACGGATTTCTTGGACCAAATGGAGCGGGGAAAACAACGACATTAAGAATGATTACCCGTTTGATTTTCCCTAACTCTGGTGATGTTTTAATTGACGGGTATTCCATTCGAAATGATTCGATTTTAGCACTTTCCAGAGTAGGCAGTATTATCGAAAATCCCGCTTTTTATCTTCATCTTAGTGCCAGACAAAATTTAACATTAAGTGCAAAATTAGCTGCAACAAAAGTGACAAAAGTAAGGATCAATGAAGTTTTATCGATTGTTGATTTGAAAGATGCAAAGGATAAGAAGGTAAAAACATTTTCTTTAGGGATGAAACAACGTTTAGGAATTGCCAATGCCTTATTGTGTTATCCTAGCTTAATTATATTGGATGAGCCGACGAACGGCGTTGACCCAATGGGGCTTCGGGAAATGAAAACTTTAATTAAACGATTGGCAGAAAAAGAAAAAATTACATTTCTTATCTCTAGCCATATGTTACGAGAAATGGAGGATTTATGTCATAAAGCAGCCTTTATTCAAGGTGGAAAAATCGTTGAAGAAGGAAATATCTCCGAATTATTAGAAACTTATCAAGTCACTAATTTAGAAGATTTATTTTTTGCATGTATAAAGGAAAGTTTAACGTAATGAAGAACATATGGAGACTGACCTCATTCGAATTCAAACGTACTTTGACCTCCAAAATGCTGCTTGTATATACACTTATTTTTATTGCGATGTATGTTTTAACGGGCATCCTTTTTAGAGTTTATGGCGCTGACTCCACAGTAGTTGCTGGTTATGGTCAATCATTCTCTGTAGAGATGCTTCAAGCTAGTATCACATTTACAGCCGTTTTTATTGCGATTTATGTAGGGGAAGTATTAATACAGGAACGAAACAACGGCACCATCAAATTTGTTTTATTACGTTCTGTTTCCAGATTTCAATATTATATTTCAAGGATTTTATCGATCCTTTTATTTTCGCTTCTTTTAACGTTCATCATGATTATGATTGGTTATGTTGTTGGCATCCTATTCTTTGGATGGGGAGATACGTTTGTTTTTTACTCTGTAATTACGAGTGGATGGCGTGGTGTAGGAGTTACCCTTATAGCCGGATTAGCGTTTGCTTTTGCTTATTTTATTTTTGGTTTAATTGCTTTATTGCTTTCGCAGTTTATTCAACGGATTTCTACGCTAGCAATGCTTATGGGAATGTCTACGCTAATTGGACAATATATCGTTGTGTATCCACAAATAAAACAATATGTGATCTATGAACATTTATTATTTTTTCACATTGACTTGTTTGAAAGATCTTTTTCTTACAACATAATGAGTTTTAGTGTACTTGTCGTTTATCTTTTAGTGCTTGGAACTGCTGGATATTATCTATTTAAAAAGCAAGATTTGTATGTATAAGAGGATGTTCAAAAAGTCTGGTAAAAATGACACTGCGAGATAAATGACCTTCGACTAATTACCGCCACGTCCTGTGTCGGACGTCGAAATCACCACAACACGCGCAAGCTCGTTGGCCTGTTTCTCTGCTCCTTGGTTGGAAAAGAAAACCACTTTTCCTTCGTGAGATGCGGATTCGTGGAAGATTTACTTATATTCATGTATTTGGGGGATGATCTTCTACTAAAACCGCCCACGTCCTGTGGGCAACGTAGAAGTCAGCACATCCTATGCAAGTCCGCCTCGAACTTCCGACGTACAGGATGTACTAGTGGCGGTGTTGCTGACAGGACGTCAGCGTTTTTAACCGACTTGGTCCTTTTTGAACACGCACTATAAGGGGGATGTATATGATTCAACAATTAAAACACGACATATTTTATGTCATTTATAACAGGAAGTATCGATTACTTGTATTACTTACCATTTTATTAACTGCAGGATTAATCATTTACACTGCAGTCAATGTAACAGTAGAAGAAGATACTCTAATCCAGGCATTTGGAAACTTTAGACAATTCTTTTGGATACTTTGTGCTTATTTGATCGCTGATTTGCTTTCGACAGACTATCATTCCCAAACATTTAAAAATGTTATTCCTAAATCATCCAATCGCAACTATTATTATTTATCAAAAATAATGATTGCGACAGTAGTAGGCGTATTTATTCTATTGGTACACATTGTCACAAGCTGGGTAGTAATGGGCTCCGTTGCAGCGGGGATTGAATTGAATTATTTTAACATTCCCTATTTTTTCTTGGGAGCTGTTCTTTCTCTTCTCCTATTTTCATCCTTATTGTCTATCGTCATAACTCTTTCTGGAAAAGAAACAGTCACGATTGGTGCGGCACTTGGACTTGTGCTCTTGCAAATATTGGTAGAGGGTCTTGATCCGACTATTTCAGCCCATTTTCCGACCCTGTATGTAGTCAGCTTACAAGATCTTGTTTTATCTAATAGTTTAACTGGAATTATTTCGATTGGCAGTTATATCATTTTCACCTTCTTATTTTTTGTTGGTACAATAAAGCTATTCAATAAACAAGACCTTTTTATATAGGGGGTACCAATGAAACAGAAAAAAGTACTTGTCATTGAAGATGATGCAGACTTAGCAAGAATGATAGGGAATTATTTATCACGAGAAAAATATGATGCAGTGATATGTGGCCAAGGTAATCATGCGCTCAACGTCATAAACCAGTATCAACCAGATATGATTCTATTAGATATAATGCTGCCAGGGCTGGATGGACTGGAAATATTAAAACAAATACGTGCCATCTCCATTGTCCCAATTATTATTATCAGTGCAAAAGAAACAGAGGTAGATCGAATTATTGGATTAAAACTAGGTGCAGATGATTATGTAACGAAACCGTTCTCGGTGAAAGAGTTAATAGTGCGGGTGGAATCATTATTTAGAAGAATTGATTATCTAAAAAAACCTGTTAAACATTTGCTTTTATATTTCGGTGATATTGAAATCGATTTATCTTCAAGAATTGTTACAAAAAACGAGAAAATCGTTCATCTGACTTTAAAAGAATTTGATGTATTAGCTTTTCTTGTCAAAAATGCGCATCAAGTGCTGAGTAAAGAAAAGATTTATCAGCATGTTTGGGGAATAAACGAATTTGGTGATATCAATACGGTTGTAATCCACATCCAAAAACTGAGAGAAAAATTAGCTTTAACACCATTCATTACAACAATCAGAGGAGTAGGTTATCGATTTGACGGTGAAGTAAATGAAAAATAGTGTTATCAAGGGGCTCATACTCTTATTTCTTGGTTTGTTTATTCTTCCGCTAAGTTCTTTATTATTTATCATGCAGATTAAAGAAGACTATCAAATAATTTTGTTGATTTTTGTGCTCTTTCTTATGAGTATATTGCTAGTGCTGACCATTTTTTATATAAAAAGACGAGTTCTAGCACCTATTTCAATAGTAGTAAAAGAAACTATGCGAATTTCAATAGGGGATTTGGCTGCGCCGATTCATTATAATAAAAAGGATGAAATTGGCCAACTTATCTCTGCTTTTGACAGTATGAGAAATGAGTTATATGTGCAACAACTGGAACACCAACAATTTGAGGTAGAACGTAAGCAATTTATTGACAGTATTTCGCATGACTTGAAGACACCAATTTCATCCATTTCAGCATATATCGAAGCCTTACAAGATGGAATTGCGCAAACAAAATCCGAGGAAAAAGAGTATTTTCGCGTCATACAAAATAAAATTCATCTGTTGAATGAATTATCGCAACAATTAAGCTTAAGTTATCAAACAAGCGATTCTGTTTCTATTCAGTTGGAACGGATTTACTGCCATGAATGGTCACAACGTTTCCTTGACACAGTTTCTATGGATTGCCATACAAAAGGAATCAAAATAGAAACCTCGTTAGATCATTCGTCTTTCCAACATAACTATATGAATGTAGATATCTATCAATTGGAACGTGCACTACAGAACATCTTAGATAATGCTTATCGTTATACAAAAGAGCTCTTAGCATTATCGGTCGCAATTCAAGATGATTGTTTTGTCGTGGCTATTAAAAACGATGGTGCAGAAATGAAAGAAGAGTCCTTAGAACAAATTTTTCAAAGATTTTATACCAATAACCCGCAAAACGCTGAAGGCCATTTAGGTTTGGGTTTATTCATTGCGAAGACATTGATCACTGCGATGAAAGGCAAGCTTGAAGCCACACTTCAAAAAGATGTGATTACTTTTATAGTCTCTATTCCCATAAGTGATTGAATTTATCCCGCATTAACTGGCTGTAAGCCCTCCACTTCAAGAATTCGTGGAAAAATCTAGAATTGTAAGTGGGGGATCAACAGCCAACTGATTGAAGTTTCACTTTAACATTGTCACTTTAATAAAGGGAAAATAGACATTTCCGTATTTTGCTACATATATACTTTTCTTCATCACGACACTACCTATCAGTCTATTATTTGCTTTTTATTGTTGCATTGTGGGTATAATATTTTGTATAGAGGTGATCAAAATGGCAAAAATTTTTATAGCAGGAAAAGTCCCGGAAAAAGCAATAAAGTTGCTTAACGAACACGATGTTGAAATGTTTGATGACAGTGAGGCACTGATTTCGGAAGAAGAATTAATACATAAAACAAAAGATATAGACGCTTTATTAAGTCCTCTTTCAACGCCAGTGACTGAAAGTGTTATTAGTCATGCGGAAAATCTCAAGATTATCGCAAACTTTGGTGCAGGCTTTGATAATATTGCGATTAACTCCGCAAAAGAGCGGCAAATTCCTGTCACAAACACACCTGGAGTCTCAACAAATGCTACCGCAGATTTAACGATGGGTTTAATTATATCGGCGGCACGCCGGATTCCTGAAGGTGACGAGTTATGCAGAACAAAAGGTTTTAATGGTTGGGCGCCTTTATTCTTTTTAGGTACGGATTTGAGTGGCAAAACATTAGGTATTATTGGTTTGGGAAGTATTGGACAAGCTGTTGCCAAACGTGCCAAAGCTTTTGACATGAACGTTATCTATACTGGCCCCAGACAAAAACCAAAGGAACTTGAAGATCGATTTGGTGCAAGTTATGTGTCTCAGGATGAGCTGCTTGAAAGTGCAGACTTTATTACAATTCATACACCATATAGCCATTCCGTACATCACATGTTTAATAAAGATGCTTTTAAAAAGATGAAATCAACCGCTTTTCTTATTAATGCGGCACGTGGCCCCATTGTTCATGAAAAAGATCTCGCAAATGCATTAGCAAATGGTGATATTAAAGGTGCGGCTTTAGACGTTTTTGAATTCGAACCCGAAATTACAAATGCATTAAAGAGCCTTAAAAACGTCGTCTTAACCCCACATATTGGCAATGCGACTATTGAAACACGAGATGCCATGGCGGAAATTGCCGCGAGAAATATTTTGGCTGTTTTAAATGGCGATGATCCACTGACACCTGTTTTTTGATAGATAAAAATGAGAGACAATAAGTCTTTAACCCGAAAAAACGAAGGGTAATTGGCATAACAATATAGGACATTTTCATGAAAAAGTAGAAAAACAAGGACAGCGCAAGTAATGGCTGTCCTTGTTTTCAAGGAAAAGAGCTAAAAGGGTGACGGCGAGAGAGTGGGCCGTTCCCTTTTTCAAGGAAAAGAGCTAAAAGGGTGATGGCGAGAGAGTGGGCCGTTCCCTTTTTCAAGGAAAAGAGTTAAAAGGGGTACGGCGAGAGAGCAGACCGTTCCTTTTTTCAAGGAAAAGAGCTAAAAGGGTGACGGCGAGAGAGCGGGCCGTTCCCTTTTTCATGGAAAAAAGCTAAAAGGGGTACGGCGAGAGAGCAGACCGTTCCCTTTTTCAAGGAAAAGAGCTAAAAGGGTGACGGCGAGAGTGGGCCGTTCCCTGTTTCATGGAAAAAAGCTAAAAGGGTGATGGCGGGAGAGTGGGCCGTTCCCTTTTTCATGGAAAAGAGCTAAAAGGGTGACGGCGGGAGAGTGGGCCGTTCCCTTTTTCATGGAAAAGGCCAAAAGGGTGACGGCGAGAGAGCAGGCCGTTCCCTTTTTCATGGAAAAAAGCTAAAAGGGGTACGGCGAGAGAGCAGACCGTTCCCTTTTTCGTGGAAAAAAGCTAAAAGGGGTACGGCGAGAGAGCAAGCCGTTCCCTTTTTCATGGAAAAAAGCTAAAAGGGGTACGGCGAGAGAGGGCCGTTCCCTTTTTCAAGGAAAGAGCTAAAAGGGTGACGGCGGGAGAGAGGGCCGTCCCCTTTTTCAAGGAAAAGAGTCAAAAAGGGAACGGCGAGAGTGCCATATGCATGACCTTACCAACTTGTAGGCCAAAGCTCTTGCTGATATTCGTCTCGCCAACCATCAGTGGGAAATGAAGTAACCTTACCTAGTTGGCAGTCGCGCTTTATCAATTTGTAATCTTTTATTATCAATTGTTTATGAATTCAAATGTGGCAGTTTATTATTCATAGCTATACTAAAAGTTACATGAAACAGAAAGGTAGTGTGTACATGCATACAAAAAACAGCAGCATAGGAGTAGAAAGTATTGTAGTTAACAATGTAACGAAAAAATATGGTACAAAGATAGCCGTTGAGAATGTGTCATTCACCGCACATCCAGGCCGGGTGACAGGCTTTTTAGGACCTAATGGGGCAGGGAAATCTACTACTCTGCGTATTTTACTTGGTCTTGATCGTCCCACTAGCGGGACTGCTCTGATTGAAGGAAAGGCATTTGTTGAACATAGTCAGCCTTTACGATCAGTTGGTGCAATGTTAGATGGGGCTGCGGCTGTTCCGGAGCGTCGGGGAATCGATCACTTGAAATGGATTGCTGAGTCGAATCGTATTCCGAAAGAAAGAATAGTTGAAGTGTTGGAAATGGTAGGTCTTTCTAATGCGGCAAAAACAAGAGTAAAAAAGTATTCTCTAGGGATGAAACAACGTCTTGGATTAGCTGCTGCATTACTTGGAGAACCCCGGATTCTTATCCTGGATGAACCTGTGAATGGATTGGACCCTGAAGGTATTCGGAGTGTTCGAAGACTTCTGCAAAACTATGCACGAAATGGTAATACGGTGTTACTCTCTAGTCACTTGATGGATGAAACTTCAAAAATAGTCGATGATATTGTGATTATCAATAGAGGAAAGATTATTGATTCGGGCTCTCTTGAAGCTGTTGTTGCTGATTATGATTCACTTGAGGAAGCATTTTTTGCCTTAACTGGCATCAAGACCGGGGAGAGCTGGTGATACATATGATAGCAACGATTCAATCAGAATTCACAAAAATAATCACGCTGCGAAGTGTTTGGATTATCACGTTTATCTTATTGGCTGCAGGTCTTCTTTTTCAATATGCAAGTGGAGCTGGATTTTTAGAATCATTGAAATCGATAGATGAGAACGGTATGCATTGGGAGTATAGAAGACCTATCAATGCAGAAATGGACTTTTACGGTACCATAGGTGGAGCGATATTTAATCCTGGAATCCTGTTCCCGTTACTTGGTGCAATCATTGCAGGAGCCGAATTCCGGACAGGCCAATTAGGGGTGAGTTTGCTTGCGGTGCCCTCTCGAACACAATTGGGCATCAGCAAGGTCATTGCGACGGCTCTTTATACGTTAGGTATTGGCATCATTTATATCGTCATGACACTGTTTACAGCATACTTTATGATCAAAGATTGGCGCCCTGAACTCTTATGGTCGCCTGAATTATATATTAAAATTTTAGGTGGTGTCTTTTTCCTTGTTGCGATTACCTTGCTTTCTTTGGGCATCACGCTTATTACTCGGCGTACCCTGTTAGGTATTTTGATTATGGGAGGGTTCATTGGTGTGACCATGTCCCAAGTTCTTGCTTCGTTTGCCCCAACAGTAGATGCATGGACACCACTAAGCGCAGCTCGTAATTTTATCTTACAAGAAGCAGCTATGCCTGTAATAGGTCCGGGTTTTACTTCGAGTAATCTAATGGGGGGCATTGTCTTCGTGCTATGGCTGATCATAGTATTAATTGTTTCACTTATTCTAATGAAGCGGAGGGATGCTCGATGAAGACAGCTGTTTCTGAGCACTCTGCCATTCAACTTTCGAATATAGTCCGCTCTGAATTTACTAAGATGATCTCACATCCTACAATCGTGCTATTTATCTTCATCACTACGATTGTGAATCTTGGACTCGCTATATTAGACGCAAGTGGTCTCCTTTTATATTCAGCAAGTGATACGCCGCCTTCTACGGTGTCAGAGTTTGGTATCGTTATGTTTGCTCCTATCTATGCATTTCTTATTCTACCGGTTTGTGCAGCAAGCAGTGAATATCAGGGTGGACAGTATCGTATGACGTTGACCGCTACCCCAAATCGACAACTTTTGATCAATGGAAAAATAGTTGCAGTTATACTGGCGGTAGTATGTGGCATATTGGTAGCTATCATCCCTTCACGATTGATTATTCATATCTTTTCGGATGTAGGTATGAGCGACATCTTGATTGATATCGCGCGTTGGACGGCAGTCTACTTCTTCATGTCTATGATTGCTTTTGGCATTGCAGGTATAGCACGAAGTACCATCGTACCGCTTTCCATTTTAATTATGATTCCTATATTTATTGGGACAGGTATCTTACAATGGCCGGAAGGATTACGATTCCTTCCGGATCAAGCGGGGATGAGCCTGCTCGGAACACCTGCTTATGAAGTGACAGAACTTCCACCATGGATTGCTTTCTTTACACTTTTAGTTTGGGGGTTGGTATGCACTACGGCTTATTGGTTGTCTTTTCTGCGGAGGGACAGTTAAGCAGTGAAAAGAGGAGATTGCTAAAAACTTCAAATGATTTTCACAGCAAATTCAATAGATATAATCCATTTGCATCTTGTTATACTATAGCAGGATGCAAATATTTTTTGTTGTGAAATCATTCCTCTTGTATGATCTATCTCTAAAGATTTATGAAACTTCATCTGAGAAATACGTCGGGGGGCTTATTGTCTAGTTTTTTTTCATACGATAAAATGAGGGTATACATAGTACGAAGAAAAGAGGAATTAACATGAAATATGCAGGAAGATTTTTATTTATTTTCACTGTGTTCATTGGATTGGCGGGTTGTGCACAGATTCTTGATTCAGAAGATCTTTTGGATGAAGAAGATCGTAGTGACTTGGAAGTTGCCGTAAACAATGATACGGGTGAAGGATCGCTTGAATTAGTGACTCCAACTATCACTGATAAAGATAATGAAATTGAAATCAAGATGACAGATATCGACGAAAACAAGACGACTTTTATCTCTGTAGCAAATGAGACCGTCTTTGAAGGTAAAATTAAAAATGATGAAGTATACACGTTAGAGATCGGCGATATCAAGGACGCACTAAGAACAGATTATGAACCAAAAGTTCAATTACTGCAAACAAGCAACGACGAAGAATCAGGAGATATTGTCACCTTTAAACAAGTTAGATACTCTGTGGAAAAAGAATAAAGCAATCTCGATAAGAAACAGGCCGTTCCCTAGAAATAAAAGGGAGCGGCCTGTTTCTTATCGGGTGAAACCGTGTCATTGGCTAAGTTTTTCTTCTGAAAAAAAGAAATATTACTAAACTTATATGGGTTGACACGACAACTTACCGTACGATAGATTTAGGTTATATTAAAATGAGGGCATTCCGTTAGAAGGGAATGACGGATGGGTGTTTTAAAAATACGATCATGTAAGTTCTTCTTTGAACTAAAATGTGTAAGCGTTTTTCCTAGTTGAGTTCCTTTCTAGTTACACTAGGAAACTAGAAAATGGTAATTCGTAAGATATTACGGTCGATGTCTAGCTCCAGGCACCATCGGCGTTGCGACGTATAGGATGTACTGTGCATACGACAGCAGTTTGAGTTGTTGGCAAGGGGGACGTTTTTAGTCGTTCATCTTCATTAAAAGTTTGTACGTCGCTAGACGGACGCTTGCGCTTTTGTTCTGGTTTAGGAAACTATAAAATTGTCGCTTGTGGATAACTGCTTATGTCGCGGTCGGCATCCAGCTACAGCGCCTAGCCCCTCGAGTTCAAATAACCCTAAACCTATGAAGGGAAAAAGCCCCTTCCTAGGTTCAGGAACATTTGCTTGTCGGAGGCCAACAGGATGTAGGTCAGAACAGCGTTGCGTCAGGACGGCGCGAATTTAGCCTTTCTTCCTAGTTCAAGGTGCTTGCGCTTTTGTTCTCAAAATCTTTTTGAAGGAGGTATTTATTAGTGTTAAAAAAGAGAAGACCTTTTTTATTTCAGAAATACCTACTTTCATATTTAATCATATTTCTAATCCCTTTTAGTACAATAAGTATTGTTTTCTATCAAATGTCAGTGAATAGTATTCGAACAGAAATTAATCAGTCAAACATAGGAAAAATAGAACAAGTTAGGGATATATTGAATGCTAGGGTAACAGAGTTAGGAAGGATTGCTACGAGGATATCTAACGATCAGCGTTTGACACCCTATATGTTTACCCAGCCATACGAAAGTAAAGAAGCGATTAAAGAGTTAACGACTTATCAAGTAAATAGCTCTATGATTGATGGATTATTTCTTTATTACTTTGGTTATGAAAACGTGCATTCATCAAACGGGATAGGTAGTTTTGATATATATACTAGTAATAAATTCAAGATTGCCCATTCAGAAGTTGACAGATTAAAAAATGAAATAGAATCGATTACTCAACCTATTATTCGCCCTGTCAAAACAACAACAAGTGACGATAAACAGCTAATTTTGTACATGTATCCGATTGGTGGGACGAGCCCAAATGGCGTAGTTGGATTTTTGGTGAAGGAAGAAAGAATAAATGCTTTAACGAAAAATATATTAGGTAATTTTGAAGGGAATTTTTTGATTTATAATCAAGAAAATGAACTAATAGCATCAAATGAAAGTGCAAGAACCGTTGCATCTGAAGACATATTAAGTAAAATTCCAGCTAATGAAGGAATTAAAGAGCAAAGAATTTTTGGTGAAAATTATTCTTTCGTAACGATCCATTCAGATGTTATGGATTGGACGTTCGTGACTGCTATGCCTACAAAGCAATTTTATACAGAACTAGATACTTTACGAAATACTATTTTTACGATTTTATTTTTTATCGCATGTATTGGTATTATTGCGACAATTATTATGACCTTTATACAATATAGGCCCATTCAAAATATTACACAGTTTTTAAAAATACATGGTGGGAATTTATTGGAAAATAGTAGACAAGATGTGTTTACTGCTATACAAGAAACAATCACATCCTTACATGATAATAGCGAAAAATTACATCATAAAGCAAAAGTTCATCAACCTTATGTGCGGGATCAATTATTGCTAAATTTACTTAAAGGTGATGTTAACAGGAACAAAATAACGGTTGAAACACTGAACGATGTTAAGGTTACATTTCCTAGTAATAAATTCTTTGTCGCTGTGATTTCTTGCAATCAATTAGATTCAATAAAGAAAAAAGACAAAATGTTGACCCTATTAAGGGATGTATCCTTTTCTGAGAATATGGCATATGGTATTGATTTGATTGAAGATAATACGATGGGCTTAATCATTAACTTGCAAGCAGAGATGGAGGGGAAGGAACGGGAACAAATTATTGTAAGCCTGATAGAATTAGTGGGGGATCATGGATTCCCAACACCGATAATAGGTGTGGGTGGAATTTATGAAGGAATTGATAAAATAAATAGATCGTATATTGAAGCCCTGGCCTCAGCAGAGCACTCAATCATTAGCAATAAATCTACGACAGTGTATTTTGAAAAAATTACGAAAGAAAGTAATATAGATGTTTGGTTTCCATTTGAAGAACAAATGAAATTTATTCAGAGTTTAAAGCTAGGAGATCAAGTAGTTGCGAAAGAAACGCTGAAAAATATTACGAACAATTTAAGAGAGCAAGATACGTCTATTCATATGCTAAGATGTATGTGTTTTGATATTATGAATACTGTTATAAAAAACATTTTAGAATTAAGATTAAATCATAGTGTGGGAGATATGGAAGCTCTTGTTGAGTTTCAGTCAATCGATGATTTAGAAAAAAAGATCAATGTGCTTATAGTAAATATTTGTGAAGAGATTGAAAAAAGAAAAAAGAGTCATAATAACCTGATGCGTGATAATATCTTGGACTATATTCAGAATCACTATAAATTGCATGATTTAAGTTTGGAGCATGTAGCTGAAGCTTTTCAGATATCTGTTTCCTATCTTAGCCGGTTTATAAAAGAACAAACAGGAAGCACTTTTACCCAATTTGTTTGGAGATTACGTAATGAAGAGTTCAAAAATCAATTGAGGGAAACAAATCATGCAATAAAAGACATTGTCACCGATATTGGTTATGTAGACGTTGCCAACTTTACTAGGAAATTTAAAAAAGAAGAAGGATTAACACCAGGGCAGTATAGACGAAGGCTGGGGCAAAATCCCAGCCAGAATGAAAAATAGTGATTCTCCACTTACGAGTGGAAAGTCACTATTTTTTTATCGTTAACACAAGATTGGAACAACAAAAGCCTTACACCATGCTCGTTTTGTCATGTTTTACATAACGAAAATAAAAGTGACATATTACCAAAATAAGTGAACGGTGCTAATCTGAAAACATGTGAACCACATATTTCTCAGCTACATAAACTAGAAATTACGTGTTTAGTATACTCTGGTTTATGGGATCAAAAACTAGACAACGAATGTAGACTCAGGAAATTATTTTCAGATGATTTTCTATAATTGTGCAGCTACATTTCTATTTTAAGGAGGTGATTTTGCATTTAGATGACTGAGTAAAGAGAGAAAGTGTTGGTGGTTTGAAGGAATCTCTTAAGTTTTACAACTGAAGAGAGGGTAACTCGAATTTCAGTTGTTACAAAATGAAAGCGTTGAAAAAATAGAAGAAACACTTCTGGCTTCTGAATATACGAAAGGAAATCTAGCTGTGAAATTAATTCCATTGCCTCTCGATGTATGGCTTTTACTTCGAGTGTCTATATTCATTGGTCTTTATGAGGAGGATTTTGAATGAAATTTAAAAGTTGGTTCGTTTTATTAACTGCATTCGTATTAATACTTATGTCTGCTTGTAGTGCTAATAAAGAGACAAATCAAGATAAAGATAAGGATGGAGCGGAAGTTACAGACGTTAATGAATCGGGAATGCCGATTGTAGATGAACAGATCACGCTGAACTTTTTTGCTGGATTGGCACCACAATCGGCTCCAGACTGGAATGACATCCTAAGTTTTAATGAATATGAGGATATGACGAATATTGATATTAAGTGGGAAATGGTCCCCAAAGCTGGCCTAGCAGAAAAAAGAAATCTTAGGTTAGCAAGCGGTGATTTGCCAGATGCCTTTCACAGCACAACGATGCCTACTAGCGATATATTAAAATATGGTCAACAAGGCATGTTTATCCCTCTTAACGACTTAATAGATAAATATGCACCCAATATAAAAAGCTTACTTGAGGAATATCCTGAAATAGAAAAGGAAATCACTTTTTCAGATGGTAATATATATTCTCTTCCTCAGCTTAATGACCCAGAGTTTTTATCAAGCCGTCTTGCGTTTGTTTCATGGATTAATAAAGACTGGCTTGAAGCTTTAGATATGGATATGCCAACTACAACTGACGAATTTTATCAATATTTAAAAGCCGTGAAGGAACAGGATCCAGGTGGAAATAATGGCGTTCCATATGGTTCTGGTGATAGTACGAAAATTGTCGAGTGGCTTAGGGGGGCATTTGGAGTTGCCAATAAAGGCTCTGCCAACCCAAATATAGATTTAGATCCCGAGGACGATACATTAAGGTTTTATCCTATTTCGGAAGAGTATAAAGAATTACTACAATATATAAATAAACTATATGAAGAGAAACTTATTGAACAAAATATCTTTTCGATCGATCCGGAGCAATTTATAGCAAATGGAAGTGAAGGTTTGTATGGCAGTACGAGTTGGTTTGGACCGATAGAGACATTTGGAGAAAAGGCTGGAAAACCATTTGTTGCAATTCCAGCATTAGAAGGGCCGCATGGAGATAAGATGATCACAAGATTGAACTCGCCAGTTAATAATGTAGGTGCCTTTCTTATTACCAGTGCGAATGAACATCCTGAAGCAACGATGAGGTGGATTGATTACTTTTATGGTGAGGAAGGGATTAAATTATACTTTTTGGGTATAGAAGGCGTTACCTATGAAGAAAAAGATGATGGGACTTTTGGGTTTATTGAAGAGATAAAAAATAATCCAGATGGATTGTCCTTTGAAGAGGCAGTTACAAAGTATTTGACATTCCCAGGTGGTGGAGGACCAAGTATGACGGTCCAAGAATTTTATCAGGGAGGAGCCAGTTCGGAAAAGAACTTAGAAGCGGCTGATTTGCTAGAGGCAGATCTAGTTGAAGATCCGTGGCCTACCTTCATGTATACGGAAGAAGAAACGAAGGTATTAAACAGTGTGGGAGCGGATATTGACAAATATGTCACAGAAATGCGCGATAAATTTATAGCTGGCCAAATTTCTTTTGGTGAATGGGATAAATATGTCAATACAATTGAAAAGATGGGATTAAGTGAATATATGGAGATTAAAGAGGCGGCATATAGCCGGCAATAACATAGCAGAGAATTTGCTATACATTAATAAGAATTATCATTAATTGGATTCTTTTAATCTCTCAAAAGATGGGCTTAGGGCAATGTTTTATTCAAGAGGAATAAGTCAAATTGATGTTTTTCTACTTAGTCTCTTATTATACTCAGATAAAATTTATGAACTAAACAAGCGGATGAAAATCAAATGATCAATGAGGAGATGTTTAATATGGAGAAATCGCAGCCAGCAAATTGGGCGGTTGGTACATCTTATTTGCCAAGTTCATCTGTTACTTTACAGGAAATTAAAGCTGCAGGTTTGGATAGTATCGAGTTAGTTATTCCGCGGAAGGAGCCAGATTTAACGATAAAAGGATTAAGGAAGGTATTTAATCCGTACATTGAAAAAGCACATGATTTAGGTCTTGAAGTTTGGTCTGTTCATTTACCTTTTGGTGTCGCATGGGATATATCTACGATAGATCTTGAGACTAGAAACTCCATTCTTGACCAGCATTATGAATTGTTAACTTGGGTGAATGAATGGAAAATAAAGCAGGTTGTTGTACATCCAAGTTTTGAACCAATACCGATTGAAGAACGGGCAGAACGTATTGAAGCATGCAAATATTCTCTTCATAGATTAGCAGAAAAAGGAAAGTCGCTGGATATCCATATCTGTGTAGAGGATTTACCACGAACATGTCTAGGAAACACAAGTCAGGAAATAAAAACACTTATAGGTGTAAACGAGAACTTAAGAGTTTGTTGTGATGTGAATCATCTTTTATCCGAGACTTCCGTTGATTTTATTAAAGAATTAAACACCAAGATTCAAACAGTCCATATGTCTGATTATGATGGAATAGACGAAAGACATTGGATGCCTGGGGAAGGAATCGTTAAGTGGCCGGAAGTGATTAGCTCTCTTTCAGAGTTTGGTTACGAGGGACCGTTTATGTTTGAGGTTGCAGAAGAGCCCAATCCCCATCATTTGGCAGCATGTTGGAATAACTTACTTGAAGTATATGAAAATAAAAAGTAATGAACCTTAGCTGAAATTTTACTAGTACGATTAATGCGTTTTCTCAACAGTTGGGTTTCCGCTCCCAGCTGTTGAGTCAAAAAAGATAGAAATAAAAAACTAGCAATATCATTCTTAAATATAGATAAGGGTATTAAAAAGACGATAGATTGGACAGGCTTTCTTAAACACTTGCTCATTGGTTATGACAGTAGCCAAAGGCAAAGAGTCTATTTGAGGTAAATCCTTAAAAACTGGATATACGCATTAATGGGACAAGTGTTTTAAGAAGGTGATATGAGTATGTCGATTAGGTTATTTATTTTAAATAATCCCTTATTGAGGCTGAGACAAAACTAAAATGCTAACCTTCAAAGACGAACAATGTATTGTCTTAGCGAAGTATATTTCCGGAGCTAGGGGATATTCATCTAGTAGTTTGTTTTGTCTTGAGTGAAACACTTTTGTCTCGGCCCTCTTATTGGGTGACTCAACATGTCTGTGGCTTCCATATTTTTGAATTTATGGAATACAATGGGGCCTTTGTTAATTGAACAAATCGATCTTTAATGGGCTAGTGATCCTCACTTGAATCTATGTTTATCCCTGAATTCTTGAAGTTGGGGCATACAGCCAATTATTGCGGATGTGAAACTAAATTAAAAGACTATAAAAATGTAAAGGAAGAGCTAAAATGAAGAAAAAAATAGAAATGAAGTTTTCTTTCCAACAAGTATTATTTATTGCTATTCTGTTTAGTTTCTTGTTCACCATTCATTATCCATCAATCGCTCAAGCTGAGGAATTAACATTTGATAGTGCTAGTGTTCAAGAAATGTTTTCAAATGCAGAGCCCGATTCTACAATCACTTTTCCGGAAGGAACTTATGAGTTAAGTGGTTATATTGAATTGCCGAGAGAAGACAATGTCACAATTGATGCAACAGATGCTATTTTTACTGGACAGGTCACTTTTCTTTCAGCAGGTAATTCAGGGATGAAATGGAAAGGTGGTACGTTCAATGGTACTGGCGATGCCCGACTTGGATTTACACTTTTGCATGTTGAAAACGCAACTTTCGAAGGAATCACATTTAATAGAGTAACTGGATTTGGTCAACATGTTTTTGATTTGTTAGGATCTTCCAATCTACTTTTCGATAATCTGACAGTCGCTGGATATGGAAACACAACTGACTTGTCTGGAATAGATGGGTCCCAAAAGTATGCTGAGGCTATACAAACAGATTATGCAATCACAGATGCATCTGGATCAACCGCTTCAGAAGAACGGTTAATCAGCTATGGTGGGGAACTTGATGGAGCGGCTACTGAAGGGGTCACTGTAAAAAATTCACAGTTTGTACCATATTATGAAAATGGTAATATGTTATCCTGGGCACAATCTCCGATGGGACAGCATATTTATGCAAAAGACGCTCAAAATAGCGACATAACATTCACGCAAAATACTGTCACTGATCCAATCCCATTGAATGAAATTGCCCAAAATAAATATACTGGCGCTCTTCATTTTGTATCAGTCAAGAATCTGGTTATTACTGACAATGAATTTACGACTAATCATAGTGCGGAAAGAGAAAATTGGATTCAAATCGTAAATAACTCAAATTCTAAAAACCCAGGAAATGGAAGTGGTAATCTCCCAACTGTCGGTGTAGATATTTCTCGAAATAACTTTTACGGTGTGCAGCCTACTCAGTCCTATGTTAGTTTAGTATCTGACAAAAATAATGTGAACTTTAAAATCATGGAAACGATTGTAAGCAATAATACTTATTGGACTGACTCATTGGTAGAAGCAACGGATTGGGTGTCGATTACCGACATCGCTTCGCAAATTGAATCACCAAAGGTAGAGCAAAATAGTGTTCAGATTATAGATTTTTAGGTATTACAAAGTCATTTTGAGAAATATGTGAAAAAGCGACAACATTAGTGATCTAATAATCGTACCTACCGAATCACTCAAAGTAATTATAGCATACGACACGGCTATAACGAGGGCAGTGTATCTCCCACCTACGCATAAAAGCTTTGAGGTGTGGAGATTACTGCCCTATAATATTTTATAGGATAAAATTTGAATCCGCTAAACATACGCTGAGATCACTACACAAGATCTCCTCAACTAAATAAAAATTATATTTTGACAGAAAAATTTTCCTGTGTTACATTAAAAATAGTATTTAGCCAATTAGCTAAATAGCTAATAACGAAAATGGATATTGAAATGAGGATAAATAATATGTCTATTAACAAGGTGTTCAAGGCACTTGCCGATCCAACAAGGCGAGAAATATTGGATTTGTTAAAAGAACAAAATCTAACGGCTGGTGAAATTGCTGATCGTTTTCAGATTAGCAAGCCGAGTATTTCACGTCATTTGAATGTTTTGAAGGAAGCTGAATTGGTGTGGGATGAACGAAAGGCAAACTATATTGTTTATTCGTTAAATACAACTGTTTTTCAAGAAGTACTAAAGTGGATCATCCATTTTCAAGACGAAAAGGAGAAGTGATGAGGATGACAGAGCCAGTAAGAAAATCCCCAGTTCGGGCAGGACTATTGATTCCATTCATATTGTTTTTATTCGCAGTTGGAATAAGTTTTTGGGCTTATCCCCAACTACCGGATCATTTGGAAACGTATAGTGATGTGGAATGGGTGACTCAAAAAGGAGTGGTAATCGCTATTTTTCCACTCTTTATGTTATTTATTTTTTTCATGTTTCAATTAGCTTTTTTATGGGGGCGTAAATATGTAGATGTTCGAAGGTTAAAAAGTGTGTTAGATGCATTGCTTATCTTTATACTGTCTTCCCAGTTAGTCGTTCATACGTTTATGTTAGTCCAACCGATTAATAGTAGTGGCATTTTGGATTCTCCCAATTTTGTCATTAATATTGTCGCTATTATGTTTGCGATCTATTTGCTTATTATTGGAAATTATTTTCCGCGTATTCAACGTAGTCGATTTCAAAAAGAATTTGCACAATATGATAAGAAAAAACCTCGTGAAGTGTTTTTAACTGCAATAAAAATGAAGGCGCTAGGTTTAACCTTCTTATCAGAGCTTTACCTTTTGGGATTAGGATCAGCCAGTGACAATCCACGTTTACAAAAGCAAATCGGTTCATTTGCGTCTCGTATTCTCATTTTAGGCGGGGTGATCGCGGGGGTATGTGCCTTCCTTCCGGGCGTATATCCAATCATCAGTATGATTGTAATAATAGTGGTAATCGCAATAACATCTCACATCGTTGTCACTCGTTTAAAGAAAAAACACCAAAATATTTAAGAATCATAATTAGTTGTTTATAAGCCTGTCAAAAGAATGTCTCTTCAATGATTCTTCTTACAAAAAACAGGAGGTTTATCATGAATTCGATTATCGAAGAGGTGCGGGAAGTTGATTGGCATCTTGTATTGCCCATTATGATTCCGTTTATGCTAGTAAATACTGTTCTATTACTGATTGCCTTTATTGACATGTATATATACAGAGAACATCGAGCGAATAAGGTGATCTGGATTCTGATTATCCTGTTTATAAATATATTGGGGCCTGTACTATATTTAGCGATTGGTAGAAAGAGAGGGTGATAGCGTATGGAATTCATGATGAAAAAGATCAACAAAGCGTTTAAGGAAAAGCAAGTTATTCGTGATTTTTCTTTAACGATTCATACAGGTGAATGTGTTGGCTTAATCGGTCCAAATGGCGCAGGAAAGTCTACGATTATGAAAATGATAACGGGCATACTGTCACCAGATTCAGGTGTCATCAAACTAGATCATCAAGGCATGGAAAAAATGAAAGAGAAAATAGGCTATTTACCACAACAGCCAACTTTCTTTGAATGGATGACTGTGAAAGAATTATTAGTGTTTATGGGACAATTATCTGGTATGCCGGACAGAATTTTAGAGAAGAGAATAGATGAATTGCTGGATATGGTAGGGCTTATCAAGAATAAGGGAGAGCGAATTGTCACACTTTCAGGTGGAATGAAGCAGCGCCTTGGGATTGCCCAGGCACTCCTCCATCAACCTGATCTTATTATCTTAGATGAACCAGTATCAGCATTAGACCCTATTGGCAGACGTGAAATGATTCGCTTAATTCAAGAAATAAAGAAAGATACGACTATTCTACTCTCTACTCATATTTTGAGTGATGCAGAAGAGATATGTGATCGATTTGTGATATTGAAAAATGGGAAGTTGGTTGCGGATACAAGTAATGAAGATATGTTTGGAAGCAGATTTCAACATACATTAAGTATTGAATTAGTAAATGATGAGCGTAATTTGGAGAATGTATTAACAAACGAATCTTATATAAAGACTATCGAAAAACAACATAACCGTTATCTGGTAGAAGTGATGGATATGGATAAGAACAAATTTGATGTGATGAAGCTAATTCACGATAACCAAATCAATTATAAAAAACTAGAGATATACAAGGAAAATCTAGAAGAAATATTTTTAGACTTGGTGGTGAAAGAATGAAACAATATCAGGTGTTAGTAAAAAAGGAATGGAAGCAGTTCTTCAAAGAGTGGAAGGTTATTTGGTTGCCGATGGTATTTATTTTACTAGGGATTATGCAGCCAATTGCGGTGTATTATCTACCTTTCTTGATGGACTTAGTGGGGGAGGAAGAGGGAGTCACGATCGATTTGTCAGCAATGGAACAGACGAGTAGTGAGATTTTTGCTGGTACACTTAGTTCCCAATTTGATCAACTAGGGCTAATAGTGATTGCGGTCAGTATTATGGGGATGATTCAGATCGATAAGAAGGATGGGATGCTGGATATTATTTTGACTAAACCAGTCGGTGTAAAAAATTATGTCTTATCTAAGTATACTTCTTATTTGTTGCTTGTACTTTTCTCCATTGCCATTGGTTATTTGACTTCTTATGGTTATACAGTGTTTTTATTTGAAAGCATCCCAATTCAAAATGTGTTACTTGGCTTTGTGTATTACGCTTTATGGATTGCTTTTATTGTTGCTTTTGTTTTATTAATGAGCTCCATCGTTAAACAAACTGCTTTGTTGGCCATTGGTTCCATCGGGATCCTATTTATCCTCCGTGCGATGAATGGTTGGAATGATCTAATTGATCTTATATTGCCCTCTAGTCTCTCCTATGAAGCGATCAATCAGATGATAACAGGCCAAAGCTCAGAAATACTTATTCATATTGTTGTAATTATCCTTTGGTCCATTCTCCTACTGTATTTATCGGTACAAAAATTAAGCATTAGGAATGCATAGAGTGAGACAACAATTAGTGAGGGGTTTCATATCCCTCATGTTGCTCCGAAGCTCACAAACCCGTAATTTACCGTAAATAAGAAGAATCCATTTTGAAATCAAGGATGGAGAAAATTAATTATTATCTAATAGTTTTAAAAGAAGGTTTGATCATATGCTGCCTTAGGTCATCCATAACCATGCCCGTTACGGAACAACCTCTGATGTGCTAAGCCTGATGTTTTTTTAACTTCTGCTGTAAATATTCTTCCGATTTTCCTTTAGGGATACTAAGAGTTTCCCAGCTATTATCTTTTAATTGCTTACCAATATAAACAATTTGACCAACATGATAGGCGTAATGAGCCATTTGTCTTTCGATCGCTTCTAGCACAGTGTGTTCCTCACTCCGAATGGTTATCTTTTTTAATAAATCGTGATTTTCTAATCCATTCAATGTATTAAAAAGCGTGCCCCATCCTTTTTCCCAAATAACTATCATTTTCTGTTTCGATGAGATATCATCTTCAAATTCCTGATCACGATTTCTGAAAGGTTTTTCCCCATCTGATGTTAAAAGGTCAGACCATCTAGATATCATATTTCCACTTAAATGTTTTGCAATGATTGCAATACTATTTGAAGCATCATTTAATTTCCAGTGTATGTCTTCCTCTGATAATTGGCTTATTGTTTTATCCCCGAGACTTTTAACATTTTCAAACCTTGTTTGTACAATCTTTAAGTATTCACTTCCCATATCCATAAATCTTCCCCCTTTTTTTAAAAAAACAATTTTTCCTAATTGCCGCACATTATTTCCCATAAATGCATCCTTTGGACACATCATATCCAAAGGGGTAAAACGGTGCAACCTTTTTTATAAACGGTTAAACATTATTTCAAATCTGCACCTCACTGATTTTTTGAGTTTGTCTCCTCCCTCGGTAGGTGGTTTTGAAAGATAGAGGGTATTCTTTATGGAATAATAATAATTATTGTCCTTGTGTGCGAGAGCACGTTTCCCATTATCTTGGTTTGGTCTATTCTCCTTCTTTATTTATTGGTCAAGAATTGGGAATGCATAGTGAGACATCGATGTATTGGAAATAGAGATAAAGGGACGACAAAAATTTAGATGATATAGTTTTTGTTAACCGAGAAACTATTGTTGACAAATGAAATATGAATAGTAAAATGTTTATTGTTAACCGGTTAATATTTTTGAGATGAAGGAGAGATGAAGACAATGAATAAGCAAGCAGAAGCGATGGAAGCATTGAAGCAGTTAATAATGAAGAGAGAAGAAGCTGATAGAAATCGGAAGGCAATTAATGTAAGTGATGAAGAAGCGGCCATTTCCGATTGGACACTGACGCAGCTGCATATTGTTGCCGTCATTAAAGAAAAAGAAAAAGCTAATAATACGACGCTGGCAGAGCGTTTAAATATATCAAAGCCAGCGGTTACTAAAGCGGTAAAGAAACTATTGGAACACCATATGATTGAAAAGACACAACGGGAAGGCAATAAGAAAGAAGTGCATTATCTGCTATCCGATTCTGGGAAGATGCTCGCTGTTATTCACGAGCAGTTACATGAAAAAGCAGAAGCGCGTTATTTGCGCATCTTTGAAAAATTCAATACAGAGGAATTAGAGACCATTATTAAATTTTTAAATATGATGACTGAAAATATAAAGTGAACCTTCAATCAGTGGGGGTTTTCTTTCATCTCCCACCTATGCTTCTCCGTGTTCTCTAAAGCCTTGAGGTGGGGGATTACTACCCGTTAATGCGGGATAAAGACTCTTTAACGATGGAAACGGAGGCTAAGTATGAATCAAGAACAAGCTCAACCGAGAATACTTGCTTTATATTTGTTAAGCATCAGCAGTTTTTTCGTTTCTTTGAACCAGAATATTTATACACCTGCAATACCACTTATTCGGGATTCCTTTCACGTCTCGATTAATTGGGTAAACTTCACGGTGAGCAGTTTTATCTTTATTATTGCGTTGATTCAAATCGTATTAGGAACAGTAATAGATTCTAATAATCAAAAACGATTATTGATGCTCAGTTTTGTGTTCATCAGTATTTCAACTATCGTTTGTGCGTTTACAACCAACTTTATACTCTTTATGATTTTTAGGATTGTTCAAGCGATTGGTGCTGGGATCATTCCTTTGGTTGCAATTAATATGATTTCACGCTTATTCGAAGGAGAGACAAGGGGGAGCGCGATGAGTACGTATCAAATTTTACTCACCCTTGCTCCAGCGCTTGCCCCAATACTTGGTGGCATATTAGGAGAGCATTTTGGTTATCAGGGGATTTTCCTTTTTCTTTTCGTTATTTCAACAGCATTGCTGATTTTCATCGCGTATACATTTCCTAATGGTTATGGAATCAATAAGCAGGGAAAGCCAAAACGATTTACCCAAACCTACCATAGTATTTTTTCCAATCGGATAGGGTTAATTACAATACTTGTTAGCTTTTTTGTTTTTTTTATCTACTTTGCCATTCTTGTATATTTGCCGATACTATTAAACGATCATTATCATATTTCCCTGCAGAGCATCGGCTTATTGTATCTGCCTTTGACGGTGAGTATGATCATAGGCAGCATGATTTTTAAAAGAATACAGAAGAAAATGCCATTGAAAAAGCTGTTTACGATGGTTTTATTGATTATGTCTTTGTTAATTATAGTGTTTGGCTTCCTGCATACGAAATCCCTTATCGCTTTAAGTATCTTATTGTTTATGTACGGTATCACACTGGGGTTTGCGCCACCACTGTTTTCAACGGTAATCAGTAATGAATATCAAGAAGAAAGAGGAGCAGCGTTAGGTTTGTTTAATTTTGTCCGCTATTCTGGCATGGCCATCGGCGGGATGTTTGCCGGATTAAACCAAATGTTTTCCAGTTCGCTGATTTTTACCAGTTTAGGTTTGCTGCTTTTGCTGATTTCTCTCTTTCAGTATTTGAGTGTAAAGAAAAGTTAATTTAACGTACTTTCGAAAGAAGTCTCCCTCTTCCAGTGGTATAAACATTTTATTAAGGGTAAAAGATTTATAGAATAATTTTTTATGTTATTGCAGGAGTGATGGGACTTGTGCGAAGGAGAAAACGCCATTGTGAATAATCGGTTGCAATGGCTAGAGCTAAACCTAAACCTCGATCAAAACATAACCAAATTATCAACATTCTAAAATTTAAAAATTCCAAAGTATTAAGAAAGATAAAGCAAGATAGTTTAAAGGATTCTTTAATGTCTTTCAAGCTTTTTGCTAAGAAGAAATATCTTCATAATCATTCCCGCCTGCAAAACCTTCAATCAACCTTGAGTCCCTGATGATCCCGAGCATAAATTGTTTTGTTTTTAGAATCTAGGGAATAGTTTTGAAACAAGTTTTTTTGGAGGGATTATTTTGAAGAAAGTAGGTGTAGTATTCGGGCTGCTTTTAATGACTTTAGCGGTGGCAGCGTGCAATACTACTAATGAAACATCGTCACAAGGCGAGACAGGAACAACTGATGATAAGCAAGGTTCTGCATCTGATGATGATGCAGTAAAAAATGATGATGAAAGCAACGATTCCGATAATGAAGCAGAAGAGCAGGAATATACAGAAGAAGAAGTTACGGGAGATTTCCTAATCTATGGTGAGTGGTTGGAAGGAACGGATTTAGTGCTCTATTTCACGCGGACAACCGACGAGATGACACGTGAAGAGCGTTTTCATCAATCCTTAATGGAGAGTGATCCTTCGCAACGTGAACTGTTTTCTGATACTACCAAATTCGAGGTTGATGGAAAGGCAGCGAACTTGTATTTTGATGAAAATGATGATTTAAGTATGGCGTCAACAGAGTCTTCGCAATTTTGGGAAGTACTTAATGAGATTGGCTTTCGGTACGGCATTGAGGAATTTAACCTCTTTAATCAGGATGGAGAAAGAGGGCTTGCTCTAGCAGAAAATCATTGGGAAGAGCCGGTTAAAATTGAGGAAGAACCAAATCGAGGATACTATGTTATGTCTCCAGAAGAATCTGAACGAGGTGAATACACTTATATAAGTGGTGCTGTAGCGGAAGAAGAAATCTATGCTGATGATGGTGAGTTGTTTGATTTTGGTCAGACGGTCGAAGCGATGACAACAGTTAAGACTGATGAAGATACTTATCACTCTGGAATTTATGATGGCTTGGAAATTGAAGAAGCCATGATCGATGGAAATCAAGCGATTGTTAAATACCATATTGATGATGGGGTAGAAGCATCACAACAAGAGCGCGAAGATTTTGAGCAAGTTCTTCAATTAGCTGCATTGGACTTTCAGGTAGAGGCACTCCAGCTTGTAAACGAAACAGATCAAGTTATTTCCACTTACCCATTATTGGATGAAACGGATGACAATAATAACACTGTTGCAGACAATGACAGTCAATCCGAAGATCAATCAGGTAAGAAAGAGCAAGAGGAATTAACAGAGGAAGACGCTACAGGCATAGCGTTTGATTATGTAGATGAGCATGAAGACTATGATCGGGAAGATGTTAAAGCTATGGTAGACCGTGACGAAGATGGGAAATTTATTGTTCGAATATTTGTATATTCAGGAGGAGAAGATGACACGCAGATGATGAATACCATAGGTTGGTACCAGGTGGATAAAGAAACTGGTGAAATAACGGAGAGGGATCTCTAACAAAACAGGAGTAAGAAAGTCGTGAATGTAATTGAATAGATAATTTTTAAACCCAGCTGTCTAGACACTTTCAGTTGGGTTTCTTTTTACTTAAAGACTCTAATCATTAAAGGATAATTTTCTTGCAGATTTAACAGTCTTCTAGATTTCTCTAAATCGCTTCAGATAGACTGTGTTATAGAGGCCCGTGGTAAAACGAGATCAGAAAAAGAACCGAATGAATTGTTGATAGATCAGATAGGCCGCAATTTATACTAATTGACTCATATTATAAACATTTATTAAATTTCATCCAATATTTTCCTCATCTCCTTTTTTCATGCCAAATTTTGCATTCTTAAACTTTGCGAGCAATAGAACAAGACTCACAATAAAAACTGCAATTGCTAGCCAACCGATCAATGGATCTAAAGGAATAACTTCTAAAAAAGTTAGAATAGCAATAATAGGCATAGTAATAACACCTGTTAATACTTTGAAATATTGAGATTTCTTTTTACCATACTTTAGGTAAGACATATAATACCTCCATTAAAAAATAACAGAACTAATACATTTGATTTAAACGCATACATTAGACTATCTCAACTCCTATATAGGACATCTACCCTTCGCAAGAAATATAAAACTTGCAAGGGTTTAAATATTTAAACTATTCTTTCTGTCGTATATTTTTCATCATTATTCTATTTTCCATACGTTTCTGTTAATTTGCTAATTGAATACATTCAGCTTTTCAGAAAGCTTAAATGAAATTGCAAATTATGGAGATAAACAAAAAATTTATGTTTTAAGTTTAATTCTCTGCTGTTTCTTTCTCTTTATATTGTAAGAGCTTGTACTATTTCTAAAGGTTTATAGGGAGGTACGTATGGCTGATGCTTCGTTTCATCCGTCGTTGGGACAGCACAATAAGATGAAAAAAGTGAAAGCAGGAGATGGACAACCATTAAAGCCTCATCGTTTATGGCATATACTTAGACGATCAGTATTCTGTGCAGAATAACAGAACGAGGACAATGAAAAAGTGACGAATGCTGTAGACTTTAAATATTGGGTTATCCCGTGCGGGCAAACATATAGCTTCGTCTAAAACTCTCTGCTGCTTTTTCAGTACCGGGAGGAGCGATTGAAATGGCTTCTGATTTGTATGGGATAAATCGAATGCATTTTGTTACGAATAAAGGAAATGAGTATTCGGTTTGACAAACGTTTCCCACAAACAAGTTTACTCATTGGGAAAATCTCAGTTATTATCTTATTAATTTCATTAATTTTGAGCTTCCCCCCAATTAGTAGAAATCATCTTTCATATTTCATGAATTTCCAAGAATATAGGGATATTTCAATCTCCAATAAAGCTTCCCGGCTGGCTAAATATTACAATTTTAGCTGCAGGGGGACAGCTGGATTCGAAATGGCTCTCATGCTACGTAAACATTGGTTGATTGATATGGAAACAAACTATTGGAATAGTTAGAGTTCTTGTGTTTCAATCTCACTTCAGATAGCAAATATCTTCTCCATCCCTAAAGTGATTCAGCGGTTAACTATTTGACAGTTAATTATTTGCTGTTATAATAAATTTATTCAATGATTAGAAAGGAGTGGAATGGCATATGACAAATCCTCTCGATAATCCGGATATCGAGATAGAACTCTTTCTTTCATTACATCAAAAAACAAATAAGCTAACAAAAATATTAGATTCAAAAATAAAAGTATTTGATTTGAATTTAGGCCGGTTATGTTTATTATACATGTTGGAGGAAAGAAACTATGAGGCACTGCCTTCCGAGCTGAGTGATGAACTTACTGTCACCAGATCAAATATTAGTGGTTTATTGCGTGCATTAGAAAAATTGAGCTATATTAAAAGAGCTTTTGATGAAAATGATCGCAGAAGAATTAAAGTAACCATGACAGAAGAGGGAAAACAGATTTTAGCAAAGGCATGGCCAATCTATGAAGAGGTAGTAAAAGATTTATTTAGTGAATTAAATAAAGATGAAAAGACGAAATTATTATCTATGATGATTCGGTTATAGTCCCTATTTGAAAGAATAGGGTTTCATTTTCATTTATAGTTAAGTGGTTAATTATTAATGAGTTAATTATGTGTAGGAGAGATTAAAAATGAAAAAAATAATTATTGTTTTATGTGTATTATCCTTTTTGGTTGGATTTGATTTGATTGTTACCGTACCAATGTTACCAGCGATCAGTGAAAGTTTGAATATAAATATGGAAATCAGCGGCATATTGTTTACAGCTTATGCTCTGGCATACGCATTATTCGGCCTCGTCACTGGAAGTATATCGGATCGAATTGATAAAAAGAAGATACTATTAGTTGGGATTATCATTTTTTCAGTGGCAACCTTTGTGACAGGACTCTCCAGTTCTTTATTTATGTTGATTAGCTTTCGAATTTTAGCAGGTTTAGGAGCAGCATTCATTCAACCTACTGTCTATTCAATTGTGGGAGAAGTAATTGAATATGAACAAAGAGGGAAGGTGATGGGGGCTGTTACAGCAGCCTTAATTCTTCCGACGGTTATTGGTATACCGATTGCGGGATTTATCACAGATCTATTTAATTGGCGGGTTCCGTTCTTTACTATTGGTGTGACCAGCATTCTCATGTTTGTTGTCACATGGACTGTTATTCCGAGCTTTGAATCGACCAGCTCTAGTTCTACTGTAAAAATGATTAAAAAGGCACTTTCTAATCGGACGATTACACTCACATTGCTGATTTCCTTTATGTATTATGGTGGATTAGAAGCTATTTTTTCAATCATAGGTATCTACTATAACCAAAATTTTGGTTTGTCGGCTTCCTATATTGGAGGGATTCTGCTGATAGCGGGGATTGCAAGTGTTTTAGGAAGTATAATGAGTGGCAAGGTGATGGATAAACCGCATAATAAAAAGCGTTTGTTGTTGGCAGTATCTGTTCTTTCTTTATTCTCCATCTTGTTTTTAACGATAAATGATAAACTTCTTTATATTTCTATCGCGCTGAATGTTATATGGTCTTTTTCTTATGCATTTGGTCAGAATGTTATAAACACATATATGTCTAATCAGAATGACCAGATCCGAACAACGGTGATGTCCCTAAATAGTTCGGCAATGTATTTTGGAGCAACGGTCTTAAGTATCATTAGTATTACCGTTTTAAATGCATTTTCCTTTATAGCTGTTGGTATTGTGTGTGCCATAGCTTATCTGCTGTCCGCTTTAGTAACATTTAAATTGCAAGCTAGATAAATATCCAATGAACAAAAAGAAAGACTGACCACTTATTACCGTTTAGGAGATGATACAAGTGGTCAGTTTTTATTTAGTCGAAATTGGGTGTAGTTTGTTGTAACATATAAGTATACTATTCTGACAATAAAAAAATATTTTTTAAAAACACGTTCTAATGATCAAGATGGTTGACGGATGGAGATGCTTATGACAACTGCGATGAAAAAAATAAAGCTTAGCTATATTATTTACACATCATTATTTATCCTCTTTCTTGTTGCAATGCGTTGGATTTGGTATGATCAGTTTTCATTTCCAAATCTACCAATCGTGAAGGATGGTGTGTTGGATTTACGAGATATCGACATTGAACATGTCAATACCTTCCCCATGAATGGAGAGTGGTTGTTTTTTCCTGAACAGTGGATAGGCGCATCCAATATCAACGAAACTTCGCAAGGGCAATTGTTACAGGTACCAGGCAACTGGACTACGGCTGTGCAGCCTGCGAATAATGAAACATATGGATATGGGACCTATTATTTGCGTATTTTGCTTGATCAACCATTGTCAGAGCCGCTTAGTATTTGGTTCCAATCTATCTATACTGCTTCTGAAGTGGAAATTAATGGGGAACCACTTGCTAAACTTGGTAAAATTGCTGAAGCGAGAGACGAGCATGTTTCTGAAACGAGGCCATTTTTAGTATCCTATGATCAGGGTGGACAAACCACACTGGATCTCTTCGTTCGAGTAGCAAATTATGAATCGCCGCTTCAAGGTGGTCTTATCAAGTCAGTGCAGTTTGGTACGCATGATAAAGTCAATCAAATGTACTTGAGTTCTATTGGTTTTCAGCTCATCGTTTGTGTCATTTTTCTACTCCATGGATTATATGCATTAATCATTTATCTGATGGATGTACGAAAAAAAGAGTTTATTACATTTTTATTCATGATGATTACTGCGGCCATGACAATTGCATTTAATTATAATGGCTTTTTATACATGTTGATTCCTACCGACTTTGAATGGTTAGTGAAGTTAAAAGCTTTTGGATCCATCTGGTTTGCCTTTTGTGCCTTACTGATGGCAAGAGTGTTTATTGGAATTCATCATAAAAGCAAAATATTTTATAGTTATTTCTTCTTGCTGATTGCTTTTACTCTTTTCATTTTAGTGGGACCAGAAGAAGTCGTACTCTATTCGATTGAGAAAGGCTACTACAGGATTTTTTATTACACTTCATTGCTTTGGACAGGCTATTATTTTATGAAGATGGTGCTCAACAAAGCAGAGGGTGCATTGTTTTTATTATTTGCGGTCATATCTGTATTTAGTAATGTTCTTTGGGGTTATGTATACTACGCTGGAACGGCACAGTTTATGTTTTATCCTATAGATTTGATTGCTGCGATTACAAGTTTCTCTGCTTATTGGTTTAAAAGATATTTTCATAATTCAAATAAAGTTTCGTTGCTCAATGCACAGTTAACTGAGGCAAACAGGTTAAAGGATCGCTTTCTTGCTAATACATCACATGAACTGCGTACACCACTACATGGCATTATGAACATTGCCCAGAGTGTGCTAGAAAGAAAGAAGCATGTGCTGGATGAACAAAGTCAACGAGACATGGATCTGCTTATTAAAGTTAGCCGCCAGATGTCTCACATGATTAACGACTTGTTGGATGTCATCAGATTGCAGGATAAACGGATTGCCATTCGTAAGACAGAAGTGAACGTTCAATCCGTTGCCACAGGGATTCTAGATATGTTGCGGTTTTTGACTGACGATACGAAAGTGGATCTGCGGATGAATATAAAGGATAATTTGCCAAGCGTTCATGCGGATGAAGAGCGGTTGGTGCAGATTCTCATTAATTTATTACATAATGCATTAAAGCATACGAAAAAAGGGACGGTTGAGCTTTCAGCAAAACATGACAATGGATATGTTTGGATCCATGTAAAAGATACAGGCTCAGGTATGGATGAAGCGACGCAAAAGCGTGTATTTATAAGATATGAGCAAGAGACTTTTGGCGAAGGCGGTATCGGACTTGGGCTTAATATTTGTAAAGAACTAATTGAATTGCATGGTAGTGAGTTAATTGTGCAATCGCAATTAGGTAAAGGGAGTGAATTTAGTTTTAAATTGCCCATTTTTGATGAGAGTCTGCAATCATCCCTTCCTGTTAATACGAGGAAGATTGAGCGTCCGTTTGAAGACGAACTAACACAAATTACAGGAGAAATGGCAGCAGCTAGTTACGATATTAAAGAAACTCTTCAAATTCAAATACCTCAAACAAGCACAGATCGATTCCACATACTAGTGGTTGATGATGATTCAGTTAATTTAAAGGTAATCACTCATATTTTATCAAGTGAGGACTATCAGATAGTAACAGTGAATTCTGCAAGTGAAGCGATGGATAGGCTACACGATGAACAGTGGGATCTCGTTATTGCCGATGTTATGATGCCAGACACATCAGGATACGAACTGACGCGAATGATTCGCAAACGATTCTCGATGTTTGAAATGCCTATTATTCTACTCACCGCACGTGGTGAACCCGAAGATATTTATGCAGGTTTTCTTGCTGGAGCAAACGATTATGTTACAAAGCCTGCGGATGCCTTGGAATTAAAATATCGATCCCGGTCACTCTCATCATTGAAGCGGGCGGTCAATGATCGTTTAAGTATGGAGGCAGCTTATTTACAAGCGCAAATCCAGCCGCATTTTCTTTTTAATACATTGAATTCAATTCTGGCTTTAAGTTATACCGATATGGAAAAGATGAGGAATCTTGCAGAGGTATTCGCATCGTATCTGCGAATTAGTTTTGAATTTTTGACTGCCAGCAGGCTAGTGCCGTTGTCACGGGAGCTTGAACTGGTGGAAAACTATCTATATATCGAACAGCAGCGTTTTGGAAAACGACTGCAGGTAAAATGGGAAGTGGATACAGATATAGATACTAAAATGCTCGTTCCTCCACTTATTGTTCAGCCATTAGTAGAGAATTCAGTTCGACATGGTATTTTAGATCAGTTGGAAGGTGGAACGCTACGCATTCGAATTGAGAAGCGAGTAGATGCACTCCATTTTTCTGTCATAGATACAGGGAGTGGTATGGATAATGAACAGATTAGAATGTTATTAAGCCCAGAAAATAAAGAACATCGAGGGATTGGGCTGTTTAATACACATAGCCGATTGACCCAAGTGTATGGACAAGGATTGCACATTCAAAGTAAGCTTGGTGAAGGAACAACGGTGTCTTTCATTATTTCTGACAAGATGCGGTAGGAAAGAAGCAGAATTTGAAGTACTAAGGGACAGGTACCTCGTCCGGTCATTGCTAAAACAGCCGGATAAGATACCTGATTTTAATCAGATAGATAACCCCCATTGAATAAAATCAAACGAGGGGAATTGGCTTTTAACCTCACATTCTGCACGTCAAAAATAACATTTTATTATTTTTAAAGGAATCCAGTCTTTCGTTGTAGAAAATGCAATCAGTAGGGGATGGTGGAAAACCCCCACTGATTGAAGTTTCACTCTATAATTTGAAATGATTATATCTGTATCAAACCACTGACAATAGCAATAATACCTATACCAATGCAAATAATTCCAGCTGTTTTCAAATGTCGACTTGAAGATTTTATTATCATGAAAACAACTCCAACCAATAGAAGAAGAATACCTAAAATTATACTAAATAAAAAAAGTTGAGGAGCAATGGCATCTAGGATATTGTCTATCGAATTTTCCAGTTTTTGTTCCAAATTACTCACGCCTCCATTCGGTTGATTTTTTTCATTACCAAACCAATGACGGCGAATCCACATAGAGTTGCCAGAGTCATAGAAAGGATGACTGGTACGTTTGATGATGCCAATGATCCAGCTACTATATTGCAAAACAGAGAGCAAAGCAGAACCGCTGATATAATGGTTGTAGGAATCGATTTTTGAATAAAGCCAATCCCCATCGCAATGCTACTTAATCCCGCGGCTGAAATAGACATCATTAGTGTTGTCTTAACCGATTCCATAATAAAAGCTGACGTAATTCGCTCATCAACCAAAGGAGTGAAGGTTTCACTTAGCCCAAAGATACTGAAAATAAGTGTATTACAAACAATCATTGCAATAATGGTAAACAAAGAAACAACCATCACTTTTGAAAAGAATACTCTTCCTCTTTTTATTGGATAAGAAAAAAGACGTATGACACGCTTCCCAGTATATTCTTCAATAACAAAGCGAGAGTACATCACTGCGGCTAATACACAAAATACAGTCATGTTGATCACACCAAATAAAGGGATAATATTATTGTAGCCTGCAAACAAGTACAAATCGCTATCATTTGGATCAAATTTCGGTACATAGGCAAATAGATAAATAAAGCCGAGCATAATAACGAAAAGGGTAGAAGCCGAAATAAGGTAGGTACGAATGTTATGCTTTCTTAATTCAAGCTTCATTAAAGTTAGCATTCTTTTTCCCTCCGCTCATTAAATCAAAAAAATAGTTTTCTAATCCGTTTGGAAATTGTCTTTTTATAGAGGCTAGAGAAACTTCTTCGATCATTTGCCCCTCCGAGATCACACCAATCGTGTCCGCAATATTCTCGATTTCACTTAAAATATGACTGGAAATAAGTATGGTCATATGATGATTCTTTACAAGCTCAAGAAACAACTCTCGCATTTCCCGGATCCCCATTGGGTCCAATCCGTTAATCGGCTCATCTAAAATCAGCAGCTTTGGCATATGGATAATCGCTCTGGCAATAGCCAACCGCTGTTTCATACCTAATGAAAACTTGGAAACGGGTTGATTGCCTGTATTATTCAGCCCGACTTTGGATAACGTATAATCAATATCCTTGTCATTTATTCCCATATAGGCAAGATGTATCTCCAGATTTTCTGTTGCGGATAAATGCTCGTAAAATAGAGGAGTCTCAATTAAGGTGCCAATTTCTGCCAAAATCGTATCACGCTCCGAGAGAATGTCCATCCCTAAAACCTCCGCTTTTCCCATGGTTGGCACAAGTAACCCCGAAAGCAGTTTGAAGACCGTTGTTTTACCCGCTCCATTTGCCCCCAAAAAGCCATAGATGGTACCTGATTCAACACACATATGGAAATTTTTAATCACTTCTTTTCCGGAAAATGTTTTTGTCAGGCTCTCTGCTTTTACAACGCAGTTTGTACTCAATGGATTAGCCCTCCTCTGGGTATAATTTCTGTAGTAATTCCAAATATTTTCTGAGCAGGGTATCGTTCAATACATCTATTCCAATCGACTTCATCAAATGCTGCAAAAACTTTAAACGCATTGATAATTTCTCCGCATCTCCTTGAAATACAGCAGGATCACACCATACGTTTATAAGTAATAAAAAAATTTCTGCACTTTCGTCCGGATAGTCCGTCTCAAGTGAACCATCGGCAATGCCTTCTTTAATAATGTTAGCGATAAACAAGGCATCCTTATTTACACAATCCTGCATATAAGCTAAAACAAATTCTGCACTTTTGATACGAACGCTCATGAGATTGTCTAAATAATGTGCTTCCTGACTTTCCAGGTTTTTTTCTAAAATGGCAGTCAGCTTTTCTTTTCCTGTTAAAGTTTCGATCTCCGAAAGCCAATTTTGCAGTAGAGTCGCGTTGATCTCTTCTTGTTTCTCTGTAACAGCGTTAATAATTTCATCTTTTGATTGAAAATGATGATAAATTGCCCCTTTGGATATGCCGGCTGTTTCAGCAATATCTCGCATGCTCGTTTTCTCAAATCCTTTTTCCAAAAACAGTTCTGCAGAAACAGTCAATATATTTTCGATCGTACCTTGTGCATCATATTTTTTTGGCATCATTCATACTCCTTTTTGATAAAAACCGACCGGTTGGTTTGTAAAAAGTATAGAATACCTTTCTTTTGATGTCAAACTTTTTTTATTTGTGAAATAGAAAAAGAGGAAGACCATGATGTTGGTTTAAACTCCACACTGGAAATCTCTCTGCCTTTACGGGAGGATTTGTATTAAACTAGAAGGAAAAGAGTGACGATTTTGGGACAGGGTCTAAGATCGTACTAGTAATTAAATCTTAATCTGCTTTTTAAAGCCCCTCCAATTTAAGGAAGAATTTATTAGCAACTTTTAAACAACAGCTCTTAGAGGATTCTCCTTAATGTTTGATAAAATCTTCCATCTTTATCTATAAAATCTGTGTCTTGACAATAGGATGCTGATTACAATAGCATATAGTGTAATGTTAAAAATAACTCAATACACCTCCATGTAGGGGATGGAAAGTCGAAAAGAAGGTATTAGATGGAAAAAAATAGAGATAGCGCAAAAAGCAGCATGGCCAAGGAAGCATCCTCCAGCGAGAGACTACTATACTTGGTTGCAATTATTGTTATTGGTTTTAATCTGAGACCGGCCATTACTTCCGTTGGACCGCTGTTAGGGACGATTCGTGATCAGATTGGACTGGAAAATTGGAGTGCAGGGACGATTACTAGTTTACCGCTTATAGCGTTTGCTGTTGTGTCACCGCTTGCCCCGAAATTTGGTCGGCGGTTGGGGAATGAAGGGGCTGTTTTCCTTGGTCTGATCCTGCTATTCGTCGGAATTGGCATTAGATCCATTCCGTATACATCGACATTATTTATCGGAACAGCAATTATTGGGGTTGGCATCGCAGTGATGAATGTGCTACTACCAGCGGTCATTAAGGAAAAATTCCCGCATAGAGTTGGCCGAATGACCAGTGTGTATTCGACATCCATGGCAATATTCGCATCCACTGCATCAGGGCTTTCTGTTCCGCTTGCACAAGGTGCAGGGTTGGGTTGGGAATTAGCTTTATTATCTTGGGCAGTGCTGGCTATTATTGGAATCATTGTTTGGGCTTTTGTTCTTAGGCAAAAACAAACTCCTGAAGAAGACCAAGTGGAGTTAAGTAGCAGATCTTTTAATGACGGCAACTTATGGAAATCTCCACTGGCTTGGCAGGTTACTTTATTTATGGGCTTACAATCGTTTATATTCTATGTGATTGTATCGTGGCTGCCAGAAATAATGCAGAGTTATGGTTTTTCTGTATCGGCAGCGGGCTGGCTAGTCGCTTATATTCAGTTTGTCGGATTGCCAGCCACCTTTTTGGCACCGGTGCTGGCAGAAAAATTCTCCAACCAGCAGGGAATCGTACTAGGAATTGGCGGAGGCGCAGCGATTGGGTTTATCGGTCTTTTGATCGGCGGGCCGTTGCCACTGATTTTCGTCTGGGTAACATTGATTGGAGTTGTCTTTGGAGGAGCTATCAGCTTGTCACTTGCGATGCTTGGTATGCGTGCGCGTAATGGTCAGCAAGCAGGCGCCCTGTCTGGCATGGCCCAATCTATTGGCTATATTTTTGCTGCTATCGGCCCTTTACTTATCGGGTTGTTGTTTGATATCACCCATACGTGGAACTCAGCGCTCATTGCTATTATTATTGTTTGTTTACTGATGATACTGGCGGGTCTTGGTGCTGGTAGAAATAGGTATGTATGAGTGTTTTCCCTTCCCTGATTAGACATTTGAATTCATAATGTCTAGGATTAGCCCTGGAAGGGAAAAAGGATATGGCCATAAGAACCAGCAAAAGACGCCTATAAGGTTTGCTTTAATAAATCAAAAATATAGTGATAAAAAGCATCCTCATTTGTCTTGAAATATACAAATGAGGATGCTTGTGTTTTGGATGTATTTAAAATTCAGAGAGATGGCCAATGCCTATGCTCAAGCATAAATTCATCAGGAGCTTTTCTTAAGCTCCTGATGAATTCCTTACGATAATTAAGCATTCTCTTCTTTTATCTTTGTCTGTGTTTCGCTTGGAATCTCTTTCCATTGCACTTCATCAAAGGAAGTGACTTCACTGCCTTTCTTTAAATAGAGCATTAAATAAGCACCTTGACGTAATTCCTTGGGGGCGGAGAATTCTACTGTTACGGCTTTTCCCTTTTCGTTATACGCCGTTTGGTTGTACCAATACCTAGTCATAATTTCTCCGTTGTCTAGCTTATCTTCTGCTATGTCTGTTGGTTCTATTACTTCTACATATACACGCTCTTTCCCCAATCGATTGAAATCAACTGTTAGCAACACTACTACAGCTCCGACTAATAAAACCAACACACTAATTAAAGTAACTATTTTTTTCAAATTAATTCCCCTCCTGAATTGTTGTTCGATAAAATCCTTGAACGGTAATAAAATAATAAATGATATAGACAAATGTATAAGCGAGCATCCACCATAAGACTGGTTCCCATAAGTTCATGTGCAATAAGTTTGAAAAGGCAGTTAAAGCGACAGCGCCATGCATTAATCCAAGGGATAATGGGGCGATAAAAATTAATCCCATTTGATAACGGATTGTCCGCTTCATTTCTTGTTTTGATACGCCAATTTTATAAAGAATCTCGTATTTACTTTTATCCTCTTCTGCCTCTGTCATCATCTTGAAGAAAATAATGCTTCCTGTTGCTAATAAGAACACTAACCCTAGGAAACTACCTACAAACAATTGACTGCCTGAGGCTTTTAATGATTCCTGATAATCTCTAAGTGCACTTGAAAAGTTTTCAGTATCAAGTGAAGAAGCTAATTGTTTAGATAAATCGGCATGTTTCTTATAATTATCCAATTGAACAGCTTGGAATTTCGTTGCTTCTTCAGCGAGTGCTTGATATTGATCATCACCTAGGACAAGCACACTTCCTGGTAGTACTTCTACATTAAAAATAGACTTGGGATACATTTTTTGAATCTGATACTGGTCATCACCCAGTGCTACTTCTTCCGTTTTCACTGACCAGCGTTCATCATAGAAAGGCTCAATCAACAGTGCCTCTGTCTGATTCTGATGAATTTGCTCAATATCATCCCACTCTAATGCTTTGGCAAGTTGAGCAAATGTAGATTGATCAATGATAGAGTATTCTTTATCCATTTCCTCACCAGGCACGCGAATATTTTTTGTTTCAAATTCAATGTTTGCTTCTACTGATTCATCTTGTATTTCATATTGTGGTCCTTGCCACATAAAGGAAAATGGCGCATAAGCTTCGATATTCTTATCTGTGTTATAATACATGCCGAACACTGCTCCACCAGCAGTAATCGTTGTCGCACTTAAGGTAGCGATAATCGTTAATGTCTTTGCATTTCCGCGAATGCGATAGAGGAGCTGTGAAGCTGTCATCAAATTGAGGCCTTTCCACGCCCAAATTTCCCTTTTCTTCATTTTATTTAATACGTAAACGAACACGCTATTGAATAACAAGTAAGACCCAATAATCGTTAATGCTATAACTACAAGCGGTGTTGCAATACCCAAGACCCGCCACACTTCTGAGGTTACAAAATCCTGTAATGCGATCCAATAAGCCAAAATTAAAGCTAACACACCAGTCAATACAGCAATTATCTGAGCTTTAGGCTGTTCCTCACCCTTTTTAGCTGCCTGAAACAAATCAATCAACTTAAATTGATAAATAACACGATAGCCCAGCAATGATGTAACTAGAAATATGGCAAAAAATACACCTACTGTATCGAGAATGGCACTAGCAGAGAAAGTCAGCCCAAGCGTCATCTCCATTCCCATTAACTTCAATAAAATCTGCAAAAGTAATTGCGATAAAAAGAATCCCAGTACTACACCAATAACTAATGAAATAATTCCAATCATCATATTCTCAAAGAAAAGCAAGAAGCCGATTGTTCGTTTTCTGACCCCTAATAAAGAATAGAGCGCCACTTCTTTTTTTCTCTTTTTCATAAAAAATGTATTGGAATATAGGATGAAAATAGCCACAAAGATCATTAGTACAAAGGCGGAAGCACCCATAATACTTTTAGTTTGTTTTGATGTTTCTGCTAAGCCACTGATATTATCGCTATATTTTAAAGTAGCAAAAGTAAAGTAAATAATGATTGAAAACACCGTTGCCCCAATATAAAGTGCATAATGTTTGATATTGCGTTTGATATTTTTTGCGGCCAACTCAAACAACGTCATGTCCATCACCGCCTAATTCCGCCAATTCGTCTAAAATGAATTGAAAAAATTCCTTGCGTGTATGATTCCCTCGAATCATTTCTTTCGATAATTGACCATCTTTAATAAAAAGTATTCGGCGACAGAAGCTAGCCGCATAGGCGTCGTGTGTGACCATCATGATCGTTGCTTCCTGTTCTGAATTTAAGGAACTTAGATTCTCTAATAAATCAGTTGCTGATTTGGAATCAAGTGCTCCTGTAGGCTCATCCGCAAATAATAATTTTGGCTTTGTTACTAACGCACGACATGAAGCTGTGCGCTGCTTTTGTCCACCAGAAATTTGATAAGGATATTTATCTAATAAATTTTCAATCCCAAATGTTTTAGCCACGGCAATTACTTTTTCTTTAATTTCGTTTGCAGGCTGTTTGGCAATCGCAAGTGGCAGTAGGATATTTTCTCTGACTGTTAGAGAATCTAATAAATTATAATCTTGAAAAATAAACCCTAAATGATCTCGACGAAAGTCTGCCAGCTTATTTTCTTTCATCTTGGCAATATTATCTTCCTCAATAAAGATATCTCCATGGGTCGGGGAGTCGATGGTTGCCAATACATTCAGTAAAGTCGACTTCCCAGCACCAGATGGGCCCATTACCCCAACAAATTCACCCGGTTCAATGGTGAATGATATATTTTCAAGTGCTTTAAAGGTATTCGTGCCTTTTCCGTAAATTTTTTCGACATTGTTTACTTTTAATACATATTCCATTTGTTATGCACCTCTTTCTGATACTTTCACTATACTTCGCCACCCTTACATAAAATTCACGTCTACCTTACAAAATTCTTAAATCAGGTATTCCTCGATAAAAAGCTGTTATGATAAGAGTTAAAGTGAAACTTCAATTGGTGGGGGTATCACTACCCGTTAATGCAGGATAAATAAGATTTGCATCGTGAAAGGATGAAAAATATGGAGGCACCACGCATATTAATCGTCGATGACGAAAGGGATTTATGTCAGTTGATGAAGACTGCTTTAAAGAAGGAAGGTTTTGCCGAAGTAGAAACAGCCGGCACCTTACAAGAGGGGTGGGAGAAATTCGAGCAGTTTGCCCCTAGCATCGCTATTTTAGATATCATGCTTCCAGATGGGGAGGGGTACGATCTTTGTCGTAAGATTAGGGAGACATCTCGAATTCCTATTTTATTTCTCTCTGCGAAGTCAGATGAAGTGGATAAGATACTTGGACTGGCGATCGGTGGGGATGATTACATTACCAAACCCTTTAGTCCAAAAGAAATGGCTTACCGTGTAAAAGCTCAGCTTCGACGTGCAGGGATGTATACAATGGAATCCAGTGTTCAAACTACAGAAAAAACGGAGAAAACTGTTGGGATATTTAAGATGAACACTGAAGAAACGGAAATTACTAAGAATGGACAACGATTAGAGTTAACAGCAAAAGAAGTCGGATTAATGGCCTGCTTTCTTCGTCATCCTAATCAAATCTTAAGCAAAGAAACATTATTCAGCACCGTTTGGGGAGAGGATTTCTTTGGCGCTGATAATACCTTAATGGTACATATTCGACGACTTCGAGAAAAGGTGGAAGATTCTCCATCGAAACCAAAGCATATTCTCACAGTCAAGGGGCTAGGTTATCGTTTTATCCCGCATTAACTGGCTGTAAGACCCCCACTTCAAGAATTCGTGGAAAACCTAGAATTGTAAGTGGGGGATCAACAGCCAGTAAAAGCCCGATTTGTTCGGGCCGACAGGAAGTTGGTCACAAAGGCGTTGCGACAGGACGTCGCGAATTTAGCCTTTGATCTTCTAAAATCAGTGGGGGATGAAAGAAAACCCCCACTGATTGAAGTTTCACTTTATCCCACAATAATGGACTGTCGAGTATAAGAGGATGGAAGCAGGTGAGATAGATTGAAATGGAAGATTACGCTGCGATATTTATTATCTGTGCTTAGTATTGTTTTAATTGTATTTGTTGTAAATACAATTATATTATTTGGATTTCTCATTTATCAGAGTGAGTATAGGAACACTGATTTTGATCGTAATTCCGGAGAAGATTTCACCCGGTCTTTTGAGAAATATTTGCAATTGAATGGCGATGAACTAGTTGTTTCATCTACTGGCCAAGAAGCTTTAAGGCAATTTGGTGCTTGGTTACAAATTCTTGATCAAAATGGTAATGTGATTGATTCTTACCAAGCACCTGAAAACGCTGCGGAACACTATAGCCCCATGGAGCTTATTCATAAATATAAGTATATGGATGATGACTTAAATACGTATTTTATCGGAGAATACGAGGATTACAACTATTTAGTGATTGTTCCTGACTCACAAGATGAGCGCCATGTTATGATAGTTAATCGAGAAAAGTTGCTAACTTATATTCCTGGTTTCCTTGGAGCGGTTATTATCGTTAATTTATTGGTCGCTACTCTTGTAGGCTTTTTATTCAGCTCCATTTTAACCAAGCCTGTTAATCGGATGATTGATCGAATCCATTCCTTAAAGGAACGTGTATTTATAACGAAAAAAATGAAAAGACCAGGAATTTATAAGCATGTCTTTGCCAATTTGAATGATGTAGCGGAAACAATGCAGGCCCACGAGCAGGAACGTCAAAAACTAGAAAAAATGCGTAATGAATGGATTAGCAATGTCTCACATGATATTAAAACACCGCTATCTTCCATTCGGGGCTATGCGGAATTATTACGAAGTGAAGATCTATCTGATATAGAACGGCTAGAGTATGCAGAGGTGATTGAACGTCAATCTCTTTATATGAGAGAGCTTCTTGACGACTTTAATTTAACGATGCGATTACGAAATCAAGAATTACCACTTCACCGGCAACCGACCAATATGGAACACTTCGTCCGTGAGATCGTGATTGATTTATTAAATGATCCACAATTTAGTTCAGGGCATATTGAATATGATAGTACAGCTACCACGATTAATTGGAATATTGATCAACACTTAATGAAACGTGCTTTACTGAATTTTATCTACAATGCTCTGCTTCATAACGATGACGATGTCGAGGTTGATGTAATCGTCACAGATAATGGCATTATAATTAAGGATAATGGAAAAGGCATCGCTAAGGAGGAGCAAGAACAAATATTTGAACGTTTCTATCGCGGAACCAATACTAGCAATATTTATGGGACAGGTCTTGGTATGGCGATCGCCCGCGATATTATTGAAGCACATGGAGCCACCGTTCAATTAACGAGTGCCAAAGGCAAAGGAACGACAATCGAGATTAAGATTCCATAAATCCCTCTATTTATAGGGATTTTTTTCTTGGCATGATGCAGGGGAAACAACGTTGCGCTGTGAGGCTGTATCTTTAGCTATTTCATCTTAAGTCAATATCCGCTTATTCTTCGGCATGTTTCCTTTTCAAGGCTTTAGAGATGTGGGGATAAGCAGATATATTGTTAAATCGTAATGATTACGATATAGTAAGCGAAGGATTATACAGATTTGATCCTGTACCAAATAAAGGAGTGGATGAAGATGTTGTATGATTGCGCGATAATTGGTGGAGGTCCTGCTGGATTAAATGCAGCACTTGTATTGGGAAGGGGAAGAAAAGAGGTTCTTCTATTTGACGATAATACCCCACGCAATGCGGTTACGCAGGAATCTCATAATTTTATTACTAGAGATGGCATCAAACCAGCCGATTTTAAAAAAGCAGCACATGCAGATCTAAAAAAGTATCCTAGTATATCCTTACAAAAAGAGCGCGTGCTGGATATTAAACAAAATTCCTCTTCATTTCACATTCAAACAGAGAGTGGTCAGGGGTATGAAGCTAAAAAGATTATTCTCGCAACCGGAATGAAAGATATACTTCCTGACATCGAAGGAATCCACGATGTCTTTGGAACCAGCCTATTTGGCTGCCCTTTTTGCGATGGCTGGGAATTGAAAGATATTCCACTTGTTTATATTGCAGATCAGAAGCATGCTTTTCATGGTGTAAGAATGCTCTCGAATTGGAACAGGGATATTGTTATTTGCACAAATGGAAAGGAAATCTTTTCCTCAGAGGAAAAAGATATATTAGCGCAAAAGCAATTCCAAGTGGTGGAAGACGAAATCTTACGAATAGAGAGAGAGAATGGGCAATTAAAGAGCGTTCAATTTAAGAATGGCAACTCGCTTCATAGAGAGGCAGGTTTTGTTGCACACGACATGCAACAGGCAACGCCTTTTGCAGAGCGCCTCGGTTTGGAGCTGAATGATCTAGGAGGAATAAAAATAGATTCACATAACCGTACAAGTCTAAAAGGAGTTTACGCCTGTGGTGATAGTACATTTGCCCTCTTTCAACTCGTAATTGCCGCCAGTGAAGGGAGCAAAGCTGCGATTTCTGTAATCAGTGACTTTGTGGATGAAATGTTTTAAGAGGATGTTCAAAAAGTCCGGTAAAAATGACACTTCGAGATAAAGCATCTTCGACTAAGTACCGAACACGCACTTTAAGCTTTCTTTTATCCCGCATTAACTGGCTGTAAGACCCCCACTTCAAGAATTCGTGGAAAAAACCTAGAATTGTAAGTGGGGGATCAACAGCCAGTAAAATCCCGATTTGTTCGGGCCGACAGGAAGTTGGTCACAAAGGCGTTGCGACAGGACGTCGCGAATTTAGCCTTTGATCTTCTAAAATCAGTGGGGGATGAAGGAAAACCCCACTGATTGAAGTTGCACTTTATTGTAGAAAACCGGAATTTCTAGAAACAAAGAACTAAGAGTAGATGAGACTAAGAATTAAATCGTAATGATTACTATTTACAAGAGAGGGAGAGTAAGGTATAATGAATCCCAATTCGTAATCATTACGATTTAAATGACTGAAAATAAAGAGTCAACACTGGAAGGAGTAAAATCATAATGGCTAAGAAGTCTAAAATTGCAAAAGAGAAAAAACGCCAGAAAATGGTTGCACAATATGCAGAATTAAGAAGAGAACTGAAAGAAAGAGGAGATTACGAAGCACTTCGTAAATTACCACGGGATTCTTCTCCAACGCGCTTAAAAAATCGTTGCGAGGTTACAGGCAGACCACGCGGCTATATACGGAAATTTGAAATGTCCCGTATTGCTTTTAGGGAATATGCTCATAAAGGACAAATCCCTGGTGTGAAGAAATCCAGCTGGTAGCAGCGACATCCTATTTTCCCTCTGTATGATCGCTGGTACAAAAACATGTAAGAGCTGAAAGAAAAAGAATGCTTCCACCCTGTTTGGGGAAAGCAGTTTTTTTCTTTGCAGGATAAGGAGGAAAACGATTGTCACAAGAGACCCCCATTCCGGTAACCATCTTAACCGGCTTTTTAGGCGCCGGAAAAACAACACTATTAAATAAATTGTTACATGACATGTCTGGACAAAAAGTAGCTGTCATCATTAATGAATTTGGCGACACTTCCATTGATGGTCAACTTGTGATCCCAACAAGGGAAGAAATCATTGAAATAAACAGCGGCTGTATTTGCTGTAATGTACGTGGCGATTTAATTAACCTATTAAGTAATTTAATCAAACAAGAAAAGCATTTGGATCGGATTGTGATTGAGACAACGGGCATGGCCAATCCAGCTCCAGTCATTCAAACTTTTCTAATGGATAAACAAACAGCAAAGTCATTTGACATTGACAACGTGATTACGATGATAGATGCACGCCATATACAGCAACATTTACACGAAGATGAGCCGAGTGAACAGATTGCTTTTGCTGATATTTTACTTTTAAATAAGGTGGATCTCATTACAGAAGTTGAGAAACAGGAACTGGAAAAACAGCTGATTGCTATGAATCCAAATGCGAAGCGGCTATATTCTACATATGCAAACGTAGAAACGGAGGCATTAATTGGGAATAAATCCTTTGACTTAGACAATATTTTAAAAATAGATCCCAAGCTATTAACGGAAACACATCACCATCATCATAATCATCAAGTAATATCTTTTGTATTGCGAGAAGATCGTCCGCTTGACTTGGAGAAAGTGAATAAATGGTTTTCCTATTTAGTCCAAGTGAAAGGGGAAAGTTTATATCGCTACAAGGGTGTGCTTTTTATTAAACAGCTTGAGAGAAAAATTGTGTTTCAAGGGGTACACATGCTGTTTGTTGGTACAGAAGGTGACATGTGGGCGAAAGATGAAAAACGGCAAAGCGAGGTCGTCTTTATTGGAAAGCATTTGAATCATCAAGAATTGCAGGAAGGCTTTCAATATTGCCTTGCTTAATTTTTTGAGATTTAAATCGTAATTATTATGATTTAGGAGGGGTACTGTGAATAAAATATATGATGTCATTATTGTAGGAGCTGGCCCTTCAGGAATTGGTATCGCAGCTATACTGCAACAAATGAAAGCATCCTATCTGGTCTTGGAAAAAGATGAGATAGGTGCTTCTCTTTTGCGTTGGCCTAAGGAAATGAAATTTATTACGCCTTCTTTTCCTGCGCAAGGATTTGGCCAGACAGATTTAAACGCGGTTATTCCAAAAACTTCTCCAGCCTATACACTTGATATGGAGCATCCTACTGGAGAGGCTTATGCGAAATACCTAGATGTAGTGGCCGAACACTTTGAGATAGCTATAAAAAAAGGGGTTCACGTAAATGAGATAAACAAAAAGGATGCCATTTTCTCACTCGATACATCCGCTGGACAGTATCAAAGTCGTTTTGTTGTCTGGGCGGGAGGGCAATACCAATATCCAAATTTAACTCCTTTCCCTGGTGCGGACCTTGCTCGTCACAATAGTCTGATCTCATCCTGGCAAGATCTCGATGGAGATGATTTTATCGTTATCGGAGGCTATGAAAGTGGCATGGATGCAGCCTATCACTTAGGGAAGCTTGGCAAAAAGGTCACCGTTATTGCCAAGACGAATACATGGGAAGTCGATAATAGTGATCCCAGTATTGCTTTATCGACCTATACCTATAATCGGGTCCGACATTTATTTGATTCTGGTTTAGTGACCGTGGCAGGTCAGACAGCCGTCACTCAGATCAAAGCAACTGGTTCAGGATATGAAGTCTATACAAATGATGGAAAAGTCTATTTTACTAGAGAAAAGCCCATCCTGGCTACGGGTTTCAAGGGAAGTACAAGCAAAATTGAAAACTTGGTGACACGCGGACAGCATGATGAAATGCTAGTAAATGAAAAAGATGAATCGACTACAACTCCTGGTCTATTTCTGGCGGGACCAGAGCTGCGGCATGATGATCATATCTTTTGTTATATTTATAAATTCCGTCAACGGTTTGCGATCATAGCAGAAACGATTGGCCAACGCTTAAACTTGGATTTATCTATTCTAGAAATGTATAAGCAAGAAAACTTCTATTTGGATGATCTATCCATGTGCGGAGAGATGTGCCAATGCTAGATCACAGCGAAATATTCCCGCTTCTTCAGACAGAAGTCCTGCTGATCGGGTATGAATCGGTCGGGAAATCCGGTCTGTTTCGTGAATTGACCGGGGAAAAGAGAGCAGTGGCTAGCAATGTAAAAGGGTCTACCATATCTGCTTTAAAAGCTCCCTGTAGATTAGCCCATCATATCCAGTTAACAGATCTGCCCGGACTTCAATTGGATACGGACAGTAAGAGTACACAATTGACTTTAGATCATCTGCGGGGAGAGGCGGCGCTTTTGGTGGTTGTAAAAGCGACCCATTTGAAAGAAGAGTTGACCGAGCTGCAAGCAGCGCTGAATTTAAAAGGAAAAAAGGTGGCAATTGTCGCAACACATCGGGATAAATATTTGCCAACTCAGGCCGAACAAAATCGGATAAGGGAATTATTGCAGCTCCCCGTTGTTTGGATTAACACGCGGGAGATGAATGAAATGGCACAGGAAGAAGTGATAGCATGCGTTGGGGAGGCCAAGGTTTGGGGGGCTACGAAAAGCATCCTCGACTTTCTCCCACCCTCTCCCCATGCTATCAATCAATTAATCCCGGTATTTCGGTTACCAATAGCAGGTCCAATGCTAGCTTGCTTATCTATTTTTGCTATATTTGCCTTGCCTGTATTTGGTGCCTACTTATTTGTCAGTTGGCTGGAGCCAATAGCGGAGAAATATCTGCTTACCCCCATTATTTCTTGGGTGGATCAAGCTCCTTCTTTTCTAGCTGATGTTATGGTGGGCGATTATGGGTTAATTACTCTAGGCTCCTATTCATTTTTGTGGGCTTTTCCAGTTGTGTTGCTGATTAGCGTTATGACAAGTATCACTGAAGAAACTGGTATACAGGAGCACATAACAAGCGCGCTGGATCCATGGCTGCGCAAAATTGGTTTGACAGGCAGGGATTTACTCCCCGTTATTACTGGATTTGGCTGTAATGTCGTTGCTGTTTTTCAAAGCAGAAGTTGTAGCAGTTGTACTCGCACATCTTGTGTTTCACTGATTGCATTTGGCTCAGCCTGTAGTTATCAAATAGGAGCTACACTGTCTATTTTTAATGCAGCTCATGCCCCCATTTTATTTGTTCCTTATTTGTTTACGTTATTTATAGTCGGAGCGATTCATACAAGAATTTGGAATCGGAATGCGGCAAACAATCTGACACGTATCGCTCCACTTCCTTATATTCAAAAAATAAATTGGCAGGCATTTTACTGGAAAGTTGCTGGATCGATCAAACAATTTTTATTGCAAGCAATGCCTATCTTCTTAATCATCTGCCTTGTTGCTTCTGTGCTACAAGCAATAGATGTGTTATCGATGTTCGGCTGGCTTGCCATGCCATTATTATCTCTATTTTCCCTTCCAGCAGAGGCAGCACCAGGCTTAATCTTTTCTTTTATCAGAAAGGATGGCTTGCTTGTCTTAAATGAGGGACAGGGCAGTCTATTAATGAACATGTCAATCAGTCAAATATTTATTCTTGTTTACTTAGCTTCTACACTTTCTGCGTGTCTAGTGACATTATTTACGATTGGTAGGGAACTAGGCTGGAAGACTGCCTTATCTATCGGTGGAAAGCAAATGCTGACAAGTGTTATAAGTGCAGGTTTGCTAGCTGCTGGCTTGTATTTCTTATTTTAAAAGGAGGACGAACGAATGAAAAAGATACCTGTAACAGTATTAAGTGGTTATTTAGGGGCTGGTAAAACAACTTTATTGAACCACATTTTACATAATCGGAAAGGATTAAAGGTAGCAGTGATCGTCAATGACATGAGTGAGGTCAATATTGACAGTGAGCTGGTTCAATCCCAGGGCGGTTTTTCACGGACAGAGGAAAAGCTGGTTGAAATGTCCAATGGCTGTATTTGCTGTACGTTGCGAGAGGATTTATTAGTAGAGGTTGAAAAACTCGTGAGAAAAGGAGATGTTGACTATATTCTAATTGAATCTTCTGGAATTAGTGAGCCAGTTCCAGTGGCTCAGACATTTTCTTATATTGATGAAACAATGGGGATTGACCTGACAAAATACTGCCGCTTGGATACGATGGTCACAGTGGTTGATGCAAATCGCTTCTGGCATGATTTTGGATCTGGTGACTCGCTTCTTGACAGAAAACAAGCGGTCAGTGAAGTGGATGAACGAAATATTGCTGATTTATTAATTGACCAGATCGAATTCTGTAATGTACTTGTACTAAATAAAACCGATTTGGTAAAAGAGGAAGATTTACAGAAGCTGGAGCAGGTAATTCGCAAGCTACAGCCTGAAGCGAATATTATCCGGACACAACATAGTAAGATAGAGCCAGAAGAAATATTAAATACCGGTTTGTTTGATTTTGAAAAGGCGAGTGAATCAGCTGGTTGGTTAAAGGAACTAAATGAAGGAATTGAAAATCATACTCCAGAAACTGAAGAATATGGAATTGGTTCATTTGTATATACATCAAGGTTACCCTTTCATACCGAGCGCTTGGTCAGTTGGTATCAAGATTTACCGGAAGAGATTGTCCGAATAAAAGGGATAATATGGTGCGCCACACATCATGATATAGCATTATTGCTCTCTCAAGCAGGTCCTTCTGTAGAGGTGGAGCCATTGGCTTACTGGGTAGCTTCACTACCGAAAGCCCGCCAAAAGGAATTAGTTGAAAATAATCCGGAAGTCAGAGAGTTATGGGATCCTCAATATGGAGACCGCCACACAAAGCTTGTTTTCATTGGCATGGATTTAGACCGCGAGCAAATAACACAGGATTTGGACCGTTGTCTGTTGAGTGAGTCGGAAATGAGTGAGGATTGGTCACAATTTAGAAATCCATTTCCTTGGAAATTATCATAATTAGGAGCAAATAGAGATGATTTTATCAGGAAAAACAATAGAACAGTATGTATCTGACAACCAGTTGTCCATCACCCCTTTCCAAGAATTAAGTATTCAACCGGCCTCGATTGACTTGCGTCTAGGAGAGGAATTTCTAGTCGTTGACGACATATCCACTCCTTTTTTATCGGTTGAGCAACCAGCAAATTATCAGGAAATAGAAGTAACAAAGGAAGGGGTTATAACGATCCCGCCCCAAACCTTTATGTTAGGAACCACATTGGAACAAGTTGGTCTACCGAATCATTTAACTGCTTTTGTGGAGGGAAGGAGCTCAGTAGGAAGACTTGGCGTTTTTATTCAAAATGCCGGTTGGATTGATCCGGGTTTTTCTGGTCAAATCACCCTGGAATTGTTTAATGCGAACCGTGTGCCAGTCCAGTTGCAAGCCGGTATGCGCGTATGTCAGTTGGTTATTGCGCAAGTGGATCAGGCGACAGAAGGATATCGTGGAAAATATGTATCTCAAAAGGGTACTACACCTAGTCGTATCTATCTGGACCGGGAAAGAGAGGAGAAAGAAGGATGAGTAAAAAAATTCCAGTGACGGTTTTAAGTGGTTTTCTTGGGGCCGGTAAAACATCGTTGCTTAATCATTTGCTTGAAAATCAGCAAGGGTTAAAAATAGCGATTATTGTCAACGACATGAGCGAGATTAATGTGGATGCAAAGCTCGTCAAGGAAGGTGGCTTAGTTAGAACAGAAGAAAATATGGTGGAAATGACAAACGGCTGTATATGCTGCACCTTACGGGAAGATTTGATCGTAGAGTTGGAAAAATTAGCAAAAATGGATATTGACTATGTATTAATAGAATCAAGTGGAGTATCGGAACCGATCCCGGTGGCGCAGAGCTTTGTATATGCTGACGAAGAATTAGGAGTTGATCTGCAGACCCTTTTCCAGCTTGATACTATGGTAACTGTGGTGAATGGGCAACAGTTCTGGGAGGACTATCGATCCGAGGATTTGCTAATGGATCGGAAAATGCATGTGTCCGAGGATGACGAAAGAGGGATTGTTGATTTACTAATTGATCAAATTGAATTCGCCAATGTGATTGTTTTAAATAAAGTAGATAAGATTTCGGATCAGGAGATTACGGAGTTAAAGCATTTACTCAATACGCTAAATCCGGATGCGAAAATCATTCCGGCCACATTGGGCCAAATCGATCCAGCACAAGTACTGAATACACGCCAGTTTGATTTTGAAAAGGCCAGTCAAGGAGCGGGCTGGATCAAAGAATTAAATGAGGAGCATATACCAGAAACCGAAGAGTACGGGATCAGTTCCTTTGTCTATAGATGCAGAAGGCCATTTCACCCAGAGCGGTTTCAACAATGGTTGGAGAATTGGCCATCAACAATACTGCGGGCAAAAGGCTTCTTCTGGCTAGTAACAAAAAATGATGTAGCTGGATTCTTATCCCAAGCAGGATCAATGATAACTCTAGAAGACGCTGGCAGATGGTTAGCCAGTTATTCTCAAGAAGAACAGGAAGAACTAAAAGCAGAAGATCCAGATTCCTTTGTGGACTGGGATGAGGAAACAGGCGACCGAATGACAGAGCTCGTTTTTATTGGCAGTAATATGGATAAGCAACATATTATTGATTCGTTAAAACAATGCTTAGTGACAGAAGAAGAAATGGAAAAAGTAGTGTAAAACTAAGTCAGATAAACTCGGCCTCCAATAAAGGAACCACTTCTCTACGGTGAGCGCCCTACCAGTCTTTATCAGATTAAACACAGGGGAGTGGTTCATAAGAGTTGGTCTATGAACCAAAAATCAGGTAAAAAGGCAGGAAAAAGGTTCATAGAGAGGGTCTACGGACCAAAAATGAGAGTAAAAAGCAGGCAAGTGGTTCATAGGAGTGTCTACGCATCAAAAAACAGATTAAAAAGCGGAAAAATGGTACGTAGAGTGGTCTACGCACCAAAAACAGGTTAAAAAAGCAGAAAAGTGGTGCATAGAGTGGTCTATGCACCAAAAATAGGTTAAAAAGTAAAAGAAATGGTTCATAGGAGGTGTCTACGCACCAAAAAACAGATTAAAAAGCGGAAAAATGGTGCGTAGAATAGGGTTGCCTGCATGGCTAGTTCTACATCGCAAATGTACTATTTAAATGGGGGCAGATTAGCCAAGTCATGTACTTTAAGTTCATATTGACAGTATAAATGCAAAATGTTATTATCATTTTATAAAATGATAATGTATATGAAATGAGTTTCAATGGTGAATGTCATAAAGAGGAGAATGATTTGATGTTTAAAGTTAGTAAGATAAATACATTATTCCTTTTAATGATTTGCGTGTTTATCGCTACGACTGCATTTGGTTTGCTTATCCCGTTATTACCGGCCTTTATGGAGAAATTTAATTCAAACGGACAAATGATGGGATTATTAGTTGCTACTTACGGTATTATTCAGTTATTTTTATCTCCCATTGCTGGACGGTTTGCTGATCGCTATGGGCGAAAAAGAATTATTGAGATTGGTTTAATTTGTCTTACTTTATCTCAATTGCTCTTTGCTTTTTCTTTCCACTTTTGGGTGCTTTTTTTGGGAAGGTTTTTAACTGGTATTGCTGTCTCCCTGTTAATTCCCGGTGCTATGGCATGTATTATTGATATAACGACAGAGGAAGAACGTGCTAAGGGGTTAAGTTTTCTTAATGCTTCCATATCATTTGGTTTTGTCATAGGGCCTGGTATTGGGGGCTTTCTAACAACGTATGGTTTATATATACCTTTTTACTTTGCAGCCATTCTTTCCTTTCTTTCCTTTTTACTGTCATTTTTTTTACTACCTGAAACATTAGAAAAAAAGACACAGATGACGAAAGCAGACACCGCTACACCTCAACCAATGGTACAGCAATTATTGCGCTCCATTCGAGTACCTTACGTTGTTCCGTTGCTTTTGGTATTTCTCTATAGTGTATCTTTATACATTTTTGAAGCAATTTTTGGCCTGTTTGTTGACAAACAATTCGGCTATACGGCAAAGGATATTGCGTTGGTAATTACAATTGCAGCATTTGTAAGTGTTATGGTGCAACTGTTATTAACGAATAAACTCGTTTCCTTCTTTGGTGACTTGAAGATTATGAACGGAACAATGATAGCTGGAGGGGTTAGTTTTTTCTTTCTCTTATTCACCACACGCTTTTGGAGTATCTTATTGCTGACTTGTTTACTATATACAGCAACATCCATTCTGCGTCCAATTATCAATACAGTGCTATCCAAATTAGCTAATAATGAGCAAGGATTTATTGCGGGTATGAACAATGCATATGTAAGCCTAGGAAGTATAGTAGGGCCTATATTAGGAGGGATTTTATTTGATATTAACACTTATTTCCCTTATGTAATAGGAGTATTAGCCTTTTTGGCTGGTACAGTGTTTTTAACATGGAAACATAGATCCTTTATACCAACAAGATCTAAATCGTGAGAACAAATTATTTAATAAAAACTAATAGGAGAATCTTTCGTATTTAATCAAACAAAAGGTTCTCTAATTTATTCTATTATATGGAATATGGAAACGAATTCAGCTATAACAATTTGAGAAAATGGAAGATATGTGAAATTTGTGGTTCATGATTAAGCGGTCATCCAGATATTGATTTTGATTCTTTAGAAGAACAAGAACCCGAATATATAGAAGAAAAAAGAGAAGTTATTAAGGAGTGAGGAATTGTCGAATTTTGAAGAGAGTGTAAAAGATATATTAGAACAAATCACTTCAGAGCCATTCATTATTATGATGTGTGGTGTAGCAGGTTCAGGGAAGACTACATTCGCAAAACGGATGGAAACAGAAGGGTTTGTACGTCTTTCAATTGATGAAGAGATTTGGAAGGTTAATGGACGTTATGGAATAGATTATCCTGTAGAGAAATATGGCGATTATCAAGTCGATGCTGAAAGAAGACTTCAAAATCAATTGATACGTCTAATTCAGGATAAACGAAAGGTTGTGATTGATTTTAGTTTTTGGCAAAAAGCCAAACGAGATGGATACAAACAGCTAATTGAAAAAGCTGGTGGTGAGTGGAAACTTATTTATTTAAAAGTTAGTCCTGACATTATTCGCAAACGGCTGGATATACGGAGTAAAAGGTTTGATGCAAATGCAGCTTTTCCTATCACGGAAGGCACTTTAACATCTTATTTAAACGGCTTTGAAGTGCCTTCATGCGAAGGGGAAGTAATTATAGAGTCAATATAAAAAGTATTTAAGGGGCGTATCTAAAATACAAGGAATACTATAACCTGAAAGGAAGTGCCTTTTATGTGATTTCCTTCATTGGGTTACTGGTTAAATAAACCATCGATGATTGGCAATATAAATTGGAGGAGATACAAGATGAGTTTTCAAGTTATGACTGGAGATCAAGAGTTACGATTGAATATTTCGGGATGGACAGCGGCTTTGACCTTGAGGAAAGAGATCAAAATACCTTATAGCTCAATTGAAGAAATTCGGGTGGGGAAATTTCATTTTCCGTGGGCGGCGGCTATAAAGAGAACAGGTATCACAACAACTGGTTATAAAGCTGGAATATTTATAATTGAAGATAAGAAATACTTTTTAGCCTATCATCATGCAGATGAAGTAGTCATGCTTCGATTGAAGGGATATGAGTTTGATCATGTTGTATTTGAAAGTGAAAACCCTAAACAAGTGGTTCACGAAATGATGAGAAATTGTCCTTCAATCAGTCTTAAAGAGAACGGGCAAAGAGAGGATGAAATATAATCGAAAAACTAACTCCCATTCTAATTTTAGTGCATGACTTGGCTCCGGGTTGATTGCTGGATTGTTCTTTGCATTTTCGGCATTTGTTATGAAGGCCCTATAACGGCTTACTCCAGAACAAGGGATTTCAGCAATGCAGTCCATAAATAGCGCTGTGCTAAATCGGCTATTCTTTACAGTGTTTATAGGGACATCTCTTGTTTGTATCATACTTGTGATTATTTCATTATTCAATTGGCAAGAACCGAATGTCATTTATATATTTGCTGGTAGCTTGTTTTATCTTCTGGGAAGCTTGCTGGTTACGGCGGTATGTAATGTCCACTAAATGATGCATTAGCCAATATAAGAGCTACAGATGCAGAAAGTTTGGAGCTATGGAAAGATTACTATTTGAAATGGACGGCATGGAACCATGTTCGGACCATTTCAAGTTTGCTCTCATTAGCACTATTCGTCTTCGTTCTTTGGCGAATTTAGAGTAATGGAATGGGGGTGAGGCATTATATGAGTTCCGAAGATTTTATCATGTCCATATAGTGAAAACAATTGGCTTTCTTGAACAAATGCCAAACAGAACATGAATATACTAACATTAATGATCGCGTAATAAGACTAGCTCATAGAAGATTAGAGGTTGAACAGGTTTGAAATTGCTTCTTGCTACCTCTACACAGAAATATTAGGAATATAGTTATAGTGATGGATGTTCAGGAAAAGGAGTGATGTTTAAATGCTAGAGTTTTCAACTTTAGGAACATTTGTTGTAGTGGTTTTAGGCTTGTTTTTGGTACCTGGTCCTGCGGTGCTTTTAACTACATCCAGCACGATACGAGGCGGTAGAAAAACAGGGATACTGACAGGTTTAGGCATTGCAACAGGTGATTTCATACATACAATGTTTGCTGCTATGGGGCTGTCTACCATTTTGATGACTTCAGCTGCTGCATTTAACCTTGTCAAATATGCTGGGGCAGTTTATTTGATTTATATGGGGCTTAAAGCTATTGCAGAAAAGCCTAATAAGCAAGTCCTTCCTTCGTTTCAAAGACATCAAGTCTTCAAACATACGGTCAAGCTGTATTGGCAGAGGTATTGAATCCAAAAACGGCTATTTTCTTTTTAGCTTTTCTACCACAGTTTGTCCATCCTGAAAAGGGTTCTGCGATTGTCCAATTTTTATTGCTAGGTTTGATATTTGTGATCATGAGCTGTCTTTACACAACCTTGATTGCTATCAGTGTTCGACCCATTGGCCGTTTGATGAAGCGAACTGCCAAACTTGGACAATGGAGCGGGAAATTTGCAGGTTTGATTTATATTTGGTTAGGTGTAAAAGTAGCCTTTCAACAACGATAAAAAAATCGTATGTGATCATGGAAATTGTGTCTGATCGCCATTATTGGCGGAGGAACAGCGGGAATCAATATGAATGAGGCTTCTGAAGAAAGAGTGTAGGCCAGCACAAACAGCTTATCGATTGAATAGCCGGTTGTTCTGGCTAGTGCTTTCGGTTTACCCAATTTTCTATTACTTGTCCGATTGTTAAGGAGTTTCTCAACGAATCGGACAATGTGAATATGCTAATCCATCGACTTTTTTCTTTGGGGAATTTTACCGATCGTATCGGTACGAACATAACAAATTCCCTTTTCCTCCCGATCTAACCAAAATTTGAAAGAAATCAATGAGATATCAATCCATTCTCTATACACTTTTCTACAGCCTGGTCACGATTGCTTACACCAAGTTTCGCGTACATTTCGGACGCATAGTTCCTAACTGTACCCTCCGATAAATAAAGTCTGGCGGCAATGGCCTTATAACGCATACCCTTGGCTAAATAGCGAATAATTTCAATTTCTCGAGATGTCAGGCCATAATCATTTTTGGCATGTTTACCACCTGTAACAATTTGCTCCTTCAATTTTTCAAACACCTGATTAGCAATTTCATGGTAGATAATGGTATCTCCACGGTGAATGAAATGAAGGGTATCAATGAGCTCTTTTGCTTGAATAGACTTAAGTAAATAGCCATT
>NZ_BORE01000014.1:0-146262 GCF_018333015.1 Bacillus sp. J14TS2
GGCTTATTGACCTCGGTGTTTAGCATTATCCACCTCGTCCTGCAAATGCGAGCAGTACGTTAAATTAAATTTGTACTATGCCAGGATGCACTTTCTGCAGAATTGAAAACGAGGCATTTCCACTTCAAATCCGAGAAAGCGTGGTGAATGAACATAGAGTTCACTGTTAGTTGCTACTTACTAAACCATTTTTTGGAAATTCACGGTGGTAGGTGTATTTCCTATACTTAAAAATGGGAAAAAAAGGATTTGACATAGTACGCTAAACCAGAACAAAAGCGCAAGCGCCCGTTTAGCGACGTACAAATTTTTTTAATAAGGATGAACGGCTTAAAACGTGCCATCCTGGCAGCAGACTCAAACGCGACGTCCTGTCGCTAAACGAAAAAAAACCTCCCGACGGTCTATTCGGGAGGGTGGCATTTATTTATTAAAGTCTTTTAATTTATCACCGATCATGTCACTTAACTGAAAACCGGAAGTTTCTTCTGGAAGCTCATAATCTTGATTGTTGTCTTCCTGTTCTTCTAGTTCTTTTATACTTAATGAAAGACGTTGATCGCCTTCATTAACATCCAATACTTTCACATGAACAGCTTGGCCCTCTTCTAATACTTCTTGAGGTGTTCCAATATGCTTATGAGAGATTTGAGAAATATGGACTAACCCTTCTACTCCAGGAAGTACTTCAACAAAAGCTCCAAAAGATACGAGTCGTTTTACAGTTCCTTCAAGAACGGAACCTACAGGTGCTTTTTCAGCAATATTTTCCCAAGGTCCAGGTAAGGTTTCTTTAATAGACAAAGAGATGCGTTCATTATCTCGATCTACTGATAAAACCTTAACCTTGACTTTTTCTCCTTCATGAACCACTTCAGAAGGTTTGTCAATGTGTTGGTGGGAAAGTTGAGAAATGTGCACCAAGCCATCTACTCCACCAATATCAACGAATGCACCAAAATCTGTTAATCTCTGTACAGTTCCTTCAAGCACCTGGTCTGCTGATAATTGATCTAATACATTCATTCTTTCTTGCTTCTTCTCTTCTTCAACTACAGCACGATGTGAAAGAATAAGTCTGTTTTTTTCCTTATCCAATTCTACAATTTTAAAAGAAAGCGTTTTTCCTTGATATTCTGCAAAATCCTCAACATAATGGTCTTCTACCATAGAAGCGGGCACAAAGGCTCTTACCCCTAGATCCACAACAAGACCACCTTTGACAATTTCATTCACTTCAGCATCAAAGATTTCGCCATTTTGATAGCGTTCTTCCAACTTCTCCCAAGCCTTTTCTGCATCTACTTTGCGCTTCGAGAGAACCAATAGTTCTTCTTCCACTTTTGTCACAATTAGGTCAAGAACGTCTCCCTCGTTAACAACATCCGATGCTTTTTCAACATGGAGGCTGGATAGTTCACTAATCGGGATGATACCATCAAGTTTACTTCCATCAATATTGACAAGAACTTGTTTTTCCTCGATTTTAGTGACAGTTCCTTTCACTAGATCTCCCTCAGAGAAATTTCTCACTTCAATATCATTCATATCCTCGGGCATATGTACTCCTCCTATCGGCTTTAAAAATATAAGAATTAATAAAAATTCCTTTGCCTTTAAGTTAATTTTAAATCGTCCTCTTATTAACTTCTTACAAATGAATACGTTTGTCAAGTAATTGTAACTATTGTGTCAATATTCAATTATCCAGTATGTTCATCTAAAAGTTTTTGAATTTCTGCCATGATTACCTCTGTTGCAATATCGGCTGATGTTTTCTTTTTACGAATCTCCGTAAAATCTATTGGTTTTCCAAAAACAATCTTTTGTTTTTTAAATGGCTTATAGGGTCCAATCACTGCACAAGGAAGTATCTGCGCATTCGAACGTAGAGCGAAAAAACCTGCGCCAGCGAGTCCCTTGCCAAGTTCCCCCGTTGAGCTTCTCTTTCCTTCTGGAAATAGCCCTACGACCCTATCTTCCTTTAATAACTTTAATCCGTTTCTTAAAGCTTCTCGATCACTCATGCCCCGTTTAACTGGAAAAGCATTGATTGCATTCATTAATTTCTTTGTGGCTGATTTTTGAAACAACTCTGCTTTTGCCATAAAATGCACTGGTCTGGGTGCTGACATTCCGACTGACGGGGGATCAAGATTACTAATATGATTAGAACATAGTAAAACCCCACCTTCTTTTGGAAAATGCTCAAGACCAATTACTTCAACACGATAAAGAGGCTTGATAATACATTTGACGACACCTCTTGCGAAATCGTAAAAACTCACTATTCCCCCATCCTTTCATTGGCCAACTGATAAATCCGGTCAGCCACTTCAACAATCGAAAGAAAAGATGTGTCTATTTCAATTGCGTCGTCTGCTTTTCTTAACGGAGAAACTTCTCGTTCTGAATCTTGTTGATCTCGTAAACTGATTTCTTTTTTTAGCTTCTCTAAATCTGAAGTATAGCCCTTGTCAATATTTTCAAGATGTCTTCTCTCTGCTCTTACTTCAACACTCGCTACCAAAAATACTTTTAATTCCGCATTTGGCAACACTTCAGTCCCAATATCACGTCCATCCATTACAACGCCGCCAGCTTGTCCTAATGCCTTTTGTTGTTTAACCATTTTTTCCCTTACAAGCCGATGAGCAGCTACGGTCGATACAGTATTTGTAACTTTATCTTCACGGATGACGTTTGTCACATCTTTTCCGTTGACAATGACAAGTTGTCCTTTTTCAGATGGAGTTAGTTCTATAACCGTATGAGATAATAGATCAGCCAATTCTTGATCATTTTGCACATTAACATTTTCTTCCAAAACCATGTATGTTAGAGCCCTGTACATAGCGCCTGTATCAACATATATATAAGTCATTTTCTCTGCCACAATTTTAGCTACAGTACTTTTCCCAGCACCTGCTGGTCCATCAATCGCAATACTGATTTTCTTCAAATTCCTTCACCTGCTTGCTTCATATAAATATGATTTTAATTTATTTCTATATTATCATATAACACGCTAAATTCCTTCTAAATATATTTAGAATTTAATTTAAATAAATCAGCAGGTGACCTTCCCTTTGCAACATGGAGCTCGAAGAAAGTTGAATCCCTTTTCATTTTTTATTCGTGTGATTCGATCTTTTGATGAAATACATCCAGTTTCTCTTGCTCTTCCATACCAGAGACCCCTTCATATTGAATTAACTTGTTTACATAATCAAACCAAGTTACATGTTGAAACAACATTTGAACACCAATTAGAATAAACAGGTGGACTAAAACTAATTTTAAGAAAATTCGTTCCAATCTCTTCATATTCACCATTCCGTTTTTCCATTTATTATCGCCAAGTTTGCATTAATTTATTTCACCCAACCCTCTTTTTCGATACTCTAATTGTTTTTCAAACGTAAAGCGAGTGAGCTGCTGTTGCTCTTGACTAGATAAATTTAAGAATTGTAAGGAAATAAGGTGCATCTTGCTTTTCTCAAAATTTCTTACAACTCTACAAGGAAGAGTAAGGTAAAGATAATCTTTTGAAGAAAATGGCAATACAAGCAAAACTTCACCTAATTCACCCTTTTTAATTTGGGTATGACGATTAATAATTGAACAACCTCCGGCACTTATATCTTTCGTTACGGTTGGAAAGTATGTTCCTGAAATTTTCAGTGAGGCATCTAGAGCTGTTTTTACACGAACAAATTCTCGGCGTTGGATCTTCATCAATCGATCCTCACTCGGGAAAAATAAAATCAATAATGGTATCTTATTTTTCATTTGTCCTAGCACCTTTGTCCTGAATAAATAAGCATCCCCTGAATCCTTGTCAATAAAGTTTGCAAATAACTCTTCCTCTTTTAGTAAAAAAATAACTTGATTTGATTCATTCCCCACCGGATAGGTTATATAAATTTTATTTTCAGCGTAATCAGCTATTTTTGCTTTAAAGCTTTCCCGTTTATTTTCCCTATCTAATTCTAATGTCAGTTCCATGCCCGCCTTGATCATCCAACATCCCACCCATTACTTTTTTACTAATCATTTAGTATTATCGCAAAGAATTTTGCGAATTTCTAGTATTTAGATCAAGAAAAGCGCCCGCATAGCAAAGAGGCCGGGACAAAAGTGTTTCACCAAAGAAAAAACCGAACTAGTATATCCCTGCTCCGGAAATATACTTCGCTTTCCACGGGCGGCTTGTGAGCTTCCTACAGAATGTAGGTCACGAAGGCGTTGCATCAGGACGGCGCATACTTAGCCTTTGATCCTTTCGCACTCCGAGATCTCACCAATGCCTTTCCTCCCGCTGAAGTCTACGTATATTTCCTCCGCTAAGGTAATACATTGTTCGGTTTTAGAGCTTAATTTTTTAGTTTTGTCCCAGTCTCTTCGACTTATAGAACGTCTTCGTATAATGGCTCGGCGTTTTGGAGTTTATCGACTTTTTCTTCCATTCCAGTTTCCGCATTAATAAAAATACGATACGTATCATTGTTCATGGTACCTACAAATTCATGACAAAATACATCTTTCCCTAGATCGTTAGCGATAATCGCTAACTGATGATCTCTAATTTCTACGTTTCCATTGATATATTCCTCTGCTTCTTGCTCAGTTAACTTCGGTTCAGGGATTTCCCGTTCATGTTGTCCTTTTAAATAATCCGAAGCAGCAAATCCAATAATCTGCCCATTATCAAGGGCAACCTTGACCTTAATTGATTCAGGGTAAATTGTTACATCATCCTGAATGGTCGTGAATGTAAACAATCCTTGGGTATCATATTGCAGACTTTCATTTAAGTGCAAATCTTTATATTGATGTGCTTGTAAATACTCTTCTGCTTTTGAAGCTGCTTCATTTAAGCTTATTTTTTGGTCTCCAATATCTCGATGATTAATTAACCAAATCGGATAGCCGCCTTTTTCAGTCATATCAAGACTAACTTGGTCTCCACCACTATCTAGATTTACACTATAAAAACGGTACTCTGAACCTTTTCCGCTCTTAGCTACCTTTACATCTGAAATATCTTTTAATCCTGCATAGTCTTTCGCAAGCGCAACAGCTTCTTCTTTCGAAATTGATTTACCTTTTAAATGCTTAAAATTCTCTTCTCTTTTTTGAAATGTGACCATCGTCGTATCTTCTAAATTTTCTTCATCAAATCCTTTAACTTTTTTATCAACTGTTTTGAATCCATCTATGATTGTATTATCGGCCGCTTCTTTTCCAGAAGCTAGAGCCAATTCAACATCCATCCACCGCAGATTGTTCTCCAACACTGAGTGTTGTACATTCCGCAGTTCTGAACGAATTTCATCACTTTGACTATACAGCTTTTGCAATGTTGTGTATTCCTTCTTGGATAGTGGTTCCTTATCTAAATCACGTACGGCTGTTTGATAGCTAAAATTTCCGATATTCGCAAGAAATTCCTCTGTCTTATTAAACGGTAACAATGTCAATGGCAATTGTCCTACCTGGGTTCTTGCTTCAGAAGTAATCCGCCAAACATCAGCAAGCGCTGGTGATAAGGATTTTTTAGAATTCATTGCAAGCGTTGTTCCAATTTTGTCGTGTAATACATCCATTTGATAGGACAAGTCGTGAAAAGCACGTTGATAGTTATTTTCCGAATTCATTAAAATGGCATTTTTTTCCTGGTGCTCCTGATACCCCCAATAGGCTGTACCAGCAATTCCTATTACTAAAACACCAATTAAGATAGACCTAATCAAAATTGAACACCTCCCTTATTACATGCAAAAGATATGTTTTCCAATTCGTTTGATTTGTGGACGAGTCCAAATCCACTCACTTGTTGCGGTATCCGGATTAAAGTAATACAGTGCGCTGCTTGTAGGGTCCCAGCCATTAATCGCATCCAAGACTGCACGTTTTGCGGTATCATTTGGCTCCAACCATATTTGACCATCCGCCACCGCGGTAAATGCGCGAGGTTCGAAGATAACTCCGGATACTGTATTTGGAAACGATGCGCTGTTCACTCTGTTTAAGATAACAGCTGCAACGGCAACCTGGCCTTCGTATGGTTCTCCACGAGCTTCCCCATGCACAGCATTAGCCATCAGTCGAATATCGTTTTGCGAAAAGCCTGCAGGGGTGTTTGTAGCAGATGGCTTTGGTTGAGAATCGCCACCACCTTGATTACCAGATTGTCCTTTATTAGGCGAAGATTGTTGAGATAGATCTGTTCCACCATAATGTGTAAATTTATTGCCTTTTTTAATTTGGTCCTTCACATACTGTTGATCGTACTTTGAAGCGTTCGCGAGTTTTGCTTTTGTATTTGCTCCAGCAAGTCCATCAATTGGTAAGCCAAATTCACTTTGGAAATTTCTTAGTGCCCAGTATGTTCCCCAGCCGAATACACCATCAATTTTTCCCTCATAAAAACCAATATACTGTAGTCTTGCTTGTAACTCGATGACATCGTCTCCAACTGCCCCTTTTTGAATCACTTGATTTGTAAATGCGCGTGTTTCATGTATTGTTGGGATAGATAGGACGATGATGCTCACAAATAATACAGTCAGTAGCTTGATCGCTTTGCTATCTCTCACTTTTATAGCCTCCAAAAATTGTTTTCCTATCCATATTGTCCTTAGGAAAACCCATTTTTATTCATAAAAGTCAAGAAAAATATCTATAGGACAAAAGCGCAAGCGCCTTGATCAGCCCCGACAAGCAAATGTTCCTGAACCTAGGAAGGGGCTTTTTCCCTTCATAGGTTCAGGGTTATTTGACCTCGAGGGGCTAGGCGCTGGAGCTGGATGACAAAACTCAAAATTACAACTTATCCACAAGCCAAGAATTTTATAGTTTCGCTTAACAATAAGAAAAGCGCAAGGCGCCCGCCTATCGGCGACAAGCAAATGTTCTGAGCCAAAGAAAGGCGTTCTTTGCCTTTCTTTGGCTCAGGTTATTATGCAGAACATCGGCTAAGCTTGCGCCGTCCTGGCGCAACACCGATGGACTCGCTCCTGCGGGCCTCGAGCCGATGGCGGTTGAAGCTGGACAACAACTGCCCAGCCTTGAAGCAATCTAAGAAAAACTTTATGCTTTCTTGTTTTAGTACAAAAAACTCAAGTGCTCGTTTAGCAATGTACAAACTTTTTAGAGCTTTGACTTATCGTAGGAAGAAGTCGAAAGTTTGCTAGCAGCAGCAATGACCTAAGCAAGTTATTCGCAAGCTACGATTTGATAAATTTCTGGCAATAAAAAAAACAGCCATCATTCTTAATTAGAATGCAGCTGTTTCGTCTTCGCTTTTATTTTGAAAATGACGTTTCGATAATACATGTGCATGTTTGGCTTTCTTCAGTCCAAAATACCATAGAAATAACATAAAAGGAATTATATAATAAATCCAGCTTTTCCCGACTAGAATAGAATCATAAAATCCATGCAAAATAAATGGAATAAAAAAGGATAAGCAAATCCATTTAGCCGGACTTCCCGCAATGTTGAATTTCGCTTTACCAAGATAATAGCCCATTAATACACCGAATAAAGCATGGCTAGATACAGGCAATAAAGCTCGCCCCATTGCAAACTCTACTCCATTACCTAGTAAATATAGAATGTTCTCGACAGTGGCAAATCCTAATGAGAGAGAAGCACCGTACACAATCCCGTCATAAGGCTCATCAAAGTCAGCATGCGGGTATACAGTTAGGAATAGAATAAACCATTTAAAAAACTCTTCTAAAAAAGCTGCGGAAATGAATGATCTAAAATATAGATTTACGATCATATTTTCAGCATCTATCACGTATTGCATAAACATAATCGGAAATGTTAAAATTGCGCCAAACAAAAACATTTTAAATACATTTGCGACAGGCTCTTGACCATATTGGTCACGCAAATAAAAATAACTTATTAAAGCTAACCCAGGAGCAATCCCGGCAGATAATATGCCAAACATAACCAGCTCTCATTTCTGTCTGTTTCTTTTATGTTAACATGGAAAAGGTGAATTGGGAATGATTTTGGTAATGAATCATACTAACAAGAAAAGCTAGGATTTTATAAATTCCTAAGCAACAATGAAAAGGTGAGAATAATTGAAAAACATACTTGTATTACATACTGGCGGGACGATTTCCATGCATGAAGACACTCAGTCAGGTGCGGTTGCTCCATCGCTGGATCATCCGCTCACAGACTTCACAGAGGAATTTAAAGATGTGGCGCATCTCACCACAAAACAACCACTCCACCTTCCCTCACCTCACATTAGGCCAACAGAGATGCTAATCTTGAAAACCTTAATTGAGGAAGAATACAGGCAACACTCATTTGATGGAGTTGTGATTACCCACGGAACAGATACCTTGGAAGAGACTGCGTATTTCCTAGATCTCACACTTGACATCGACATTCCAATTGTCATTACTGGAGCAATGCGGTCGAGTAATGAAATTGGCTCTGATGGTTTATATAATTTTATTTCTGCAGTTCGTGTTGCCTGTTGTAATGAAGCAAAAGATAAAGGTGTTCTCGTTGTTCTTAACGATGAAATTCATGCTGCAAAAAATGTGACAAAGACGCATGCCAGTAATGTCTCAACCTTTCAAAGTCCACAATATGGCCCCATAGGTTTAGTCACGAAGCGAGAAGTCCTGTTTCATTATAAACCACTCTATGGCGAACACTATGATATTCATCAGATTTCCAAAAGAGTCGCATTGTTAAAAGCTTACGCAGGAATGGAAGCAGATATGCTTGAGGCAATTTATGAGCAAAAATATGATGGAGTTGTGATAGAAGCATTGGGACAAGGAAATCTTCCACCTTACTGCTTACCTGGAATCGAAAAATTAATGAAGGCAAATATTCCTATTGTGATCGTTTCCCGCTGCTTTAAAGGTGTTGCTCAAGACGTTTATGATTACCAAGGCGGGGGAAAGCAATTGAAAGATATGGGAGTTATTTTTAGTAATGGTTTAAATGGACAAAAAGCAAGGATTAAATTACTCATTGCTTTAACAAAAACAGCTAAGCTTAACAAACTAACCCGCATTTTCCAAGATCCAGTTTGAAGCATGAAGAGTCAATAGTGATGATCCAACTCATAATAGCTGGCAAGAAGGCATATTTATAGAAAACATGGGGGTGATCACATGTTTTCTATGTATGTGCTTGTCAGTGATGAGTGGAGTGTTACTTTCTTGAGTATTCTAGTCTGTATTGCCATTCTGTATGGCTTCCTGATCAAACAGGCGACCAATTTAAAACTCTATTCTCCACAACCTCTGATTTTTTTATTGGGGTTATGTTTAACTTATTTAATTATAGAAAGCCCCTTATCTATCTTGAGTCACCTCTTATTTAGCTCTCATATGTTTTTCATGAGTATCCATTATTTTATTATCCCGCCTCTTCTGTTATTAGGGATCCCTCCTTCTGTATATGTTTATCTAAATCAATTTAAAATGATAGGTTGGATCAAACATTTACGAATCCAACCAACATTAGCCCTTTACTTATTTTCCATCCTATTCTTCACCTATCACTTCCAAATGATCTTACAAACCTTTACCCAATTTCCTTTTATCCATAAAATTTATATGCATTTGCTATTCTACCTATCGGTCAATATGTGGTATCCGCTTGTATATTCAACCATTAGCCATATGGAACAAAAAAAGAGCTTTGTTTTAAAAAGCTCTCTTCTGCTCATGCCTGCATGTTTATTTTTCATTTTAATTGGAATTTTGAATGAGACCAGTCATCTTCCTTTACAAGGTCAATTAACGGCAAGCCTTTGTCTACCTACTACCGATGTGATTAGTGATTTGTTGCCTATCAACGCTAAATACGATCCATTAATAGCCGGAATCCTCATGCTCGCTATTCACAAAATAAGTTTAATGGGCATTATGAAGTATGAGCATAGATTACGAAAACAAATGAAGTGAAAATCAATTTACATCAGCCTTCTTTTATACAATTTGCAATAAGATCGCCATGTAAACGGCCATTTTCAATAAAAATCTCATTGGCTTCATTTCCAGCTGCTATCACCCCTGCAATAAATAAATTTTTAATATTTGTTTCCATTGTTTCCGGATTAAATTGTGGTCTGCCTGTGATTTCATCGATTTCTACTCCCATTTTTTTGATAAAAGGATGATCCGGATGATAACCAATCATCGCAAAAACGAAGTCATTTTCAATTTCTTTCACTTCATCTCCCACTTGATAGCGAACAGAATGGGGGGTTATTTCTAAAACATGTGCGTTAAATTCCAATTTAATTTCTTCATTTCTGACCAAAGCTTGATATTCTGGTAATATCCATGGTTTTACACTAGCAGAATAATCATGTCCTCGATACAGGTTGGTTACTCTTGCTCCAGCATTATGAAGCTCTAACGCCGCATCAACAGCTGAGTTCTTTCCTCCAATCACCACTACATCGGTGTCAAAGTAAGGGTGTCCTTCTTTAAAATAATGAAGGACCTTGTCTAGATTCTCTCCAGGAACATTCATATAGTTTGGATGATCATAATAACCGGTCGCAATAATCATATATTTTGCTTCATATAGATCCTTCGAGGTTTCAACTGTGAAGCTATCATGTTCTTTTTTTACATTTGTCACTGTTTCATAGCGATTGATCCTTAAATCTTTTTCTTTCACTACTTCACGATAGTATGTAAGAGCCTGATTTCTTTTTGGCTTACGTTCCACTGTGATAAAGGGTACCCCCCCTATAGCCAGTTTTTCGCTGGAACTAAAAAAGGTTTGATGGGTGGGATAATGAAATAGGGCATTTGCAATATTCCCCTTTTCAATTATAAGTGGATCTTTCCCGATATTCTTTAAAGCGATAGCAGCAGCTAATCCACAAGGACCGCCACCGATAATTATACATTCTTCTTTTTGCATTTTATGATTCTCCTATTCTAATTAGAAAAGCGCACGGCGCCCGCCTATCGGCGACAAGCAAATGTTCTGAGCCAATAAAAGTCAAAACCGGACTTTTCTTGGCTCAGGTTATTAAGCGGAACATCGGCTAAGTTCGCGCCATTATCTAATCTTCTCCAAGTACTACACAAATCTATGTTCTGTAAAATAACGAAATCTCCCATCTATATATGATAGGAGATTTCAAAAATGAGTGCAAAGATTTTGATTAAAAGTTCGCATAAAGGGTCTGCATCGCTGTCTTATCAATGATAGTTGTTCCATATTCTTCCAAATAGGCCCATGTATAAGTACTTCTTTCTCCATATTCTTCTCCTAAAGCGAGTAAACGCTCTTGATACATATTCTCTTTCATCATGACTAAATAATATTGATCCTTAAATATATACAGAGAACTAATGCTTTGGATTCGCTCTAGATCGGACATTCTCTTAGTTAAGAAAATACAATCATCAATCGTGTCAAAAGTGAAGATGACAAACTCTTTCTCCAAGGCATTCTTTGGTTCATGGATTCCTATTGGAGAATCGATTATATCCTCTTCATCTAACGTTAATATTAGAACTAATTCATTTGCATTCATTGAATAAATTTCAACAGCCATTGCCTCACAATCCTGCAAATCATACATATGGCATGCCTCATCAAGCATTTTATCAAATAAAGCGTCCCAAACGTATGACTCTTCTAGCATTTCTTCTTCGGTCATCCCCTTAAAGGATAGTTCATCAAAGGAAATCGAGTATTTAATTTGATTTAGTGCTATGCGCTCCAGCTTCACGAAACCGCCCCCTGAAGTTGCTCTTTTCCTCCATAGTATGTAACACCATAAAGATGGTTCATGAAAGAAAAGCGCAAGCGCCTGTTTAGCGATGTACAAATTTAAAGACTTCTGACGAGATAAAGGAAACACGGTGAGGACGAAGGACGAAGCGATGTTGACTTATCGTAGGAAGAAGTTGTAAATTTGCTAGTCGCTAGGCGCTGGAGCTAGACAATGGAAAGCGGAAGGCGGTTGTCAAGGGGCGACAAGCAAATGTTCTGGAACCTAGGGAGAGTGGTTTTCTCTTCCAAGGTTCCGGATTATTTGACCTCGAGCCCCAACCGGCTGGAGCTAGACAATGGAAAGCGGAAGGTGACTGTTCAGCTGCGTCCACACTTGGATGATAAGGATGAACGGCTAAAAGCGCGCCGTCCTGGCGACAGACTCAAACCGCGACGTCCTGTCGCTTCGTCTGCACTAGTACATCCTATACGTCGCAACGCCGTTCTGACTCACGTTCTGCGGCCTCTTTTTTAAGATTAATAAATGTGTTTCAGGTTTAGCACCAAGTCGCAGAGGTAATAAGGAAGTTCCGTATCCATTACTAACTAAAAGAAGCGTCCCATTTCTTTCACGTATACTGCCTTTTTGATAAGGACCTAACCCAAAGATGCGAATTTGTCCACCGTGGGTATGGCCGCTTAAAATGAGTGAGAGTTGATGATCTTCAGGTAACATAGCTAAAATGGCTGGATTATGGCTGAACATAATTTGAAACGAATCTGGTTTTACATTTTCTAGAATTGATTCAATTGGTGGTAATTCTTGTGTACTTACATCATCGACACCTACAAAGCTAAGCTGTTCATTTTGTAATTCAAAAACCTCATTTTTTAATTCCCTTACATCAAAACGGACAAACAGTTCACGTAGTTGTTCTTCATTTACTTCATAATCGTTATTCCCCCAAACAAAATAGAGTGGGGCTATTTCTTTTAATATAGATAAATTATCAGCAATTCTTGCATAGGGAACCCCCTTTTCAGCTAAATCGCCGCCGATGACAATCCAATCCGGCTTTTGCTTGAGTTTTTTGAGTAACTCAACTGAGATTTTCCTGCGATGAATATCAGAGATAAAGAAAAGCGATTTTCCTTCTATTGAATGAGGAAGATTTTTAAATGAAAGTACCTCGGTATGCACATTGTCTTCAAATGCATTCCTTATCATATAAACAGTTAGGCCAATCCCTGCGAGTAAGATGATACAGATCCATATAATGATCAAGAAAATCCTCCATTCCCTCTTTTATCCCCGCCCGACTTGTAGTGTCTGCGGCATATAGTATCCTTCAAGTCATAAAATCCAAACTATTGGCCTGTGCTTCTAGTTTTAGAATAGACAGATTACTACCCATTATTACGGATCAATGAACTTAAATAATGAAATGCACATACATTGTATAAATAAAGCAGAGGGAGAGGTTTATTTTGTATTATATTCCATATACGTATTATCCATATTCTCCTTACCTTGTAGAGAATCAAGCATCTTTATATAAAAGACCAATGGTAAGAAAACAACATGTATATCCGACCGTGGAGACTGAGAAACTGCACCAATCTGCACAAAAATTTCAGACACTTATGCCGCAAGCGAACTTACTAATGAATAAAATTAATTCCTCCTCTACATTTGCTCATGAGCTAATGGAAGCCGCACAACAATCCAATAAACAAAAAGTTCAAAAACTGATCCAATCTACTGGCATTTCTTCCCCAGTTAAAAGCCACTTTAATCCTGATGGGATTATATTTGAATTCAGTAATGTAGAAAATGGAAAGGGCGGCTGCATTTTACACATTGCGCTCCAATGGTGAAAAAGTAAAATCTTATTCAATAGAGTTTATTGGTCTGCTGTTGCTCAATTTGTAAAAATCTAGATAATTTCTAAATTTAGCACCATATGCCAGTGAATCTCATACCCTCTATACATCCGATTTTTACAACCTTTTCCATAAAATCGATAAAAACAAGTAATCAAGTGTAAAGAAAGGATTACTTGCTTTGATGGTATAGATTAATATCGTACTTTTTCTTCATCTGCTCATATATTTTATGTCTTTCTCCCCATTGCTCTCCTTTCCATAAATCTCCACTCTTATCAATGACTTCACGTCGTAATGCATGAAAGTCTTGTTCACTTTTCTCCCTTTTTTCGAAGACAATCTTCACAGTTCCGAATAAACCAAAGGCGAGTAATAATAAAAATATAAAATGGTTTTGTTGTAAAACAAAAGTAATAAGATCGAAAACAGAGGAACGGTACGGCAAAACAGCCATATTGTAAACAGAATAAAAAAGAATAGTACTGAATAAGATCGCTGACGAAAATAAAATAAAATGTAATTGTTTAAATCGATTAAGCTTTAGCTTTCGATCAATTAAATTTTGTAAAATTCTTTTTGTTGTCGGATCCATCTTGTCCCCTTCTTCAAGTAGAAATGATTCCATTCTTACGACTCCCTCCCACATCCATTATAGAAGATGTTAAAAAGTCCGGTAAAAACGACACTGCTTTTAGCAAACTTGGTCCTTTTTATCCACCTTTTTAAACACGTATCTATATTGTTAAATTTATGTGAGAGGAAGTTGCTCTATGTCTCTTATCCCGCATTAACGGGCACTAATAGACTTTTGGGAATACGGCGGAGCATAGGCTGCCCGTAAAAGCCCGATTGGTTCAGGCCAACAAGATGTTGGTCACAAAGGCGAAGTGACGTATAGGGTGTACTAGTGCAGACGAAGCGACAGGATGTCGCGATTTTAGCCTTTGATCCTCTGAAATCAGTGGAGATGGAGGAAACCCCCACTGATTGAAGTTTCACTTTATCATTTAGGGATCTTTAACTTTTGCCCCACCGATATTTCATTTCCTGAGAGTCCATTCGCTTGGCGAATCTTTTCAATCCCATCTTGACTTTGGTAATGATTCATAGCAATACGAAAGAGTGTTTCTCCAGGTTGAACGGTGTGATAGACTTCTCCTCCTTCGTCTTGCGTTTGACTTTCATTCGAATCTTGTTTCTCTTGTTCTTCTTCTTTCTTTGGAGGCGCGGGCTCCTTCTCTTCCTTCTTCTCTTCCTGATCAGATTTCTTGTTATCCTTTATTTCCTCATTCTTCTGCTGATCTTTTTTATCAGTTTCCTTATCTTTCTGTGCCTTTTCTTCTTCTTTCTTATCACTCTGCTCTTTCTGCTCTTCTTGCTCTTTATTTTTTTCAGTTGATTCATCACTGACCGCTGAACGAATCGACGTATCTGTTGAATCCTCAAAGAGGAATTCCTCTCTAGACTGCCCACTCGATGTATTAGCGATAGAAATTTTATCTTTATTCGCATAAATCATAACCGCAATTGGCATCAATAATAATATGATGACTAAAATAGAGGGAATTGAAAGCTTCCTTTTTTTGGATGCCTCCTTTTTCCTTTCCGGTTTTTTCTTATTTTTTTTGCCATGAAGTTCTGCTCGAGACGGAAGCTCATTTTTGTACTTCTCATTTTTTTGTTCATTCATACTTCATTCCCCACTTTCCGCTTAGTGTTTAAACGAATAGAGATTCCTAACAAAAGATCAATGATAAAATGCATCAAGATGACTGGCCATAAAAGTTGCCCAGACCATTCAAAAACGAAACCTATCCATATACTTAAAACCAAAATATTGATGATTAAGTACCAATGTGCCCAATACCTCATATGAATCACAGCAAAAATAATACTTGTTGGGATTAAACCGAACTTCGTTTGAATAATGCCTCGAAACAGCCATTCTTCCGCAATGGCTATAATCAAAACAAGCAATATTATTTGTAGAAAATTAAGCTTTGAAAAGATTCTTTTATTGATACCACCATCATCATAATAATGTTGAGGTAGTCGTTTCATTAAAAATAAATCTAAACTCACAACCATCAGTCCACTAGTAATCCCGATACATATCCACTTGATATCCACCTGAAATAATCTAGAAAATGAGTGCCAATCCTTAAAAAACAAAGGACTTAAGATAGATGCGACAACTAAAAGGATCACTTGTGTAAAAATAACACTTACTATGATCTCTTTATCTGTTAAATTTTTAATTAATTCGGCTTGCTTGGTCTTTTTCATTTACACTCACTTTTCTAACAGGATTTTTTGCAATCTCCATTCCCAAGATTGGTTATTTTTCCGATGCTTTTCCTTTTGACTGCTAAAATAATAGGTCCTATCCACTTGGCATATATCGCAGCATATGTCCGGGGATACTTGGTCTGTTTCTTGAAAGTAAGTTAAGGCCTGCTTACGCCGACATTCCTCCGAATGAATCCAATTGGACATCGCCCATAGCTTGCTCAATTTTAGCTGTTTTCGAGCGTTCTTTATTTCTATTACTTTACCCGCTCTATCATGATGATCACAAAAAGCGGAAAAATAATATTCAAGAAAACGAAGTTGAGTTTCCGTTATGTTTAATTCAGTCATGATTTTTGCGCTATCGTTTACATTGGTCAATGAATCATAATTGTTAATCTGCCAATCTTCAGGTAGTTCCTGTTCAATCAATCGCATCGGTAACGTCTCATCGCCAGCTGCATAGAGAAGAAGAGCAATGCTTTCCTGTCCATCTCTTCCAGCACGTCCTATTTCTTGAATATATGATTCCATCTGCCCTGGCATGTGGTAATGAATGACAAAGCGAATATTTTTCTTATTAATTCCCATCCCAAAGGCACTTGTTGCACAAATAACATCTAATTGACCACATAAAAATTGCTGTTGAATTAAAATTCGTTGTTCTTGATCTATTCCTCCATGGTATGCTGCAGCATTTTCAACTCCATTTAACCGCAGAAAGTCTACAAATTCCTCTGTAAGACGCTTGCTGGAAAAATAAATAATTCCTGGCTTTTGAAAATTCCGAACTAACTCCAATAAGCGCTTCTTTTTTTCCTCAAAATGCTCATATTTTTCAACGACCATACTAATATTAGGGCGATCAATCGAATAAACAAATTCCTTTGGATATTGAAATTGGAGAAGCTGCTTAATATCTTCACGTACTTCTGGTTGAGCTGTAGCCGTTAAAGCAAGTAAAGGTGGATTTCCAATGGACATCCGGATCTTTCCTATATTCAAATAATCCGGCCTGAAATCATACCCCCATTGCGAAATACAATGAGCTTCATCAACCACAAATAGACTTATTTTAATCTGTTTTAATCGATCGACAATATTTTGCATTCCAAGCATCTCAGGTGATAAATAAATAAAGCGATAGTGATCTAATTGTCGTAATGTTTTCCCTCTCATTCTTCGATTTAAAAAGGAATTTATCGCGACAACTCTACGCTCCCCTAAGATATGCAGTTGCTCAACCTGATCCTGCATTAAGGAAATCAATGGAGAAACAATGACTACAGTACCTCCCAATAGATAGGCTGGCAATTGGTAACATAATGATTTACCTGTCCCTGTTGGAAGCATCGCTAATACATCATGACCTTGTAAAATAGCATCAATTGTTTCTTCTTGACCTTTATTGAACGATTCATATCCAAAAACCTTTTTTAAAATTTCTGCCTTTGTCATCCTTCTCCTCCTATCCTCGCAAGAGCAAGACGGATTTGAAAATATGTAGCCGCATCAATTTGTTCTTTAATCGGTTTAAGTTTTTTTACCTGCAAGTGTCGAGCTGCTCGAACAATTTCTTTAGCCAACTTGAAATCAATAAAAGGTTCAATAGAAAACGCAGGATCATTCATCGCTATTTCGATTATATGGTCTTCGATGGTACTCTTTTTTAAATTTCGCAAACATGCCACTTTCTCTACTGAGTGATGCATTGCCAATAATTCCGCTGTCTTTGCAGCTGTGTTCGTTAGCGGAATACTCTGATATACATCATCTACAAGGGAATGCATAATCCGAAATTGATTAGGCTTTGCTACGATCTGCGTTATCCAATAATGAAGAGCATTTAAAAAACGGAAATGATATTCGGTTTGCTCCAAATTCAAATATTCTGCTGTCTGCTTATCGGTATACCCGATCATTTGATAGCCGCTTAATCGCCAAATCACAGAAACGGGATCTTCTGGAAACGGCGTTGTTAATAATATTGACAGTTCTTCATGCAAATCAGCTGCTAGACTTCCTTTTTGCTCTTTATGGTGGAACAAATAGCTCTTTACCCAAGTTTGAATATCATGATCTCTTGTGACTGGGTAATAACGATTCTCCGCATGATTCATATAGGATAAAACTTGCACAAACAAGGTGAGTCTTTTCCACATTTGAATGGCTGCATCCTGAAATTTTAATCCATTTACATAATTAGGAATAGCTACCGCTTCAAAGTACGTTAAATAAGCTTCGCTTCCCTTATCGGTTATATGACCAATAAGAGTTTTGGGGTCATACTCAATATACTGTTGCTCGATGAAAATTTGTATATGATGGTCGAATTCCGACCGCCGCATATCTGGTATAGTTTTAAAAAAAGGCGCTAAATCAAAGAGATGAGCATCTTGTAATGTTTGTGATGACTTTTTCCCTACCAGTAAATGGTAAATCGAGTAAATGGTTCTTTCTCCATTTAGTTCCCGCAAACATTTTAATAGGAGTGCAGATAAAAATGTCATCCTTATTGACTCTCTCCTTCCCCTTGTTCTTACAATATTTTACCATGAATAAGGAATTTCGACTATGTTTCGACAAAGAAGATCCTAATAATATTGCAAACTTTGTAGAGATTGAAAAAATCAGGAACTAGCTATAAAATAATAAAGGAACCATGATTATTTTTTGAGTTGAAGGATGGAGGGAATTTTTGTGCCGAAATATACGATTGTAGATCAAGATACATGCATTGCTTGTGGTGCATGTGGCTTATCGGCACCTGATATATATGATTACGATGATGAGGGGCTTGCCTATGTAATCCTTGATGATAATTCTGGAACCGAGGCTGTTCCTGATATATTAGAAGATGACTTATTAGATGCATTCGAAGGGTGTCCAACAGAATCAATTAAAATAGCGGAAGAGCCTTTTGATGGGGATCCTTTCAAATATGAGGAATAACACAAGATAATCCGATATTAAACACCAATCAAAACGGAGATGCCAAACAAGGCATCTCCGTTTTGATTAGATATTTTTATATGAAATCTGTTTGCTTAACCAGCCATTTAAACGTTTATAGACAAGAAGAAATACAGCTGCAACGATTAAGCCTTTAATAATATTAAACGGTAAAACAGAGATGACCACGAGTTCACGTAAAGCTTCATTACTCATTGGTTCCCAGCCGCCAAGTCCCATGAAAGCTGGCAGAAACACAAAATAATTTAGAACCGTCATCAATACAGCCATAAATAAAGTACCTATGCAGAGGGAGACCATTAATCCCCACTTGGCTTTTAAATGTTTATACACCATATATGTTGGTAATACGAACAGCACTCCTGCAATAAAATTAGACACATTCCCAATCGGAATGCCTGTTGCACTTCCGGAAATAAGATAGTCTAATATATTTTTAAATAATTCCACAAGGATCCCTGCCGCTGGTCCAAGTATTAAGGCGGCTATCAGTGCGGGAATATCACTGAAGTCAACGGTTAGATAGGGTGGAAACGGTGGGATTGGAAATTTGATCAGCATGAGTACAAATGCCAAACTACTAAACATCCCAATGATAACAAACGACCTGACACTTAATTTTTTCAAGATTCTCTCTCCTTAGAGATCCATCCCTCGATGAAGCAAGGTTTACCCATAAATAGACGCTCAAAAATCCGATTTCCTTCATTTTGAACCTCCACTTTAAGCTACCACAAAATAAAAACCCTCAAAGAAAATGACTTTGAGGGAGAATATTCAGGTGCTTACAAAGGACTTAAACAAGGTAAATAGACATCATGACCATAAATATGATCATCATGAATATGACACCTTTGTTTAAATACAAGGCAACCTTCATCTTCTCCCATCCAGACTATACTGTCGGCTTTGGAATCACACCAAATCCTGCTTCAAAGAAGCTCGCGGGCTCAGAAACCAATGTTTCATTACCGCCGGTCGGGAATTTCACCACGCCCCGAAGATGAATCGTATTTTATTTTCAAATACATTATACAACAATTCTTTTTATTTGGGAAGAGGAATGCTTACTTTAAAACATTGGGCGCAATAGGGACCTGAATAGGCTGTTCGAAATCAAATCCTTCCCATTGCTCTGGCTCGATGCTTTCAAACTGAACCACTTGAAAACCATACTCTTTTGCAGCTAGTAAAATCCCTTCTAACATCCACATTTTTTCTTGCTGATCTCCGGCCGAAAGATCGAGTTGCTGATTAAATTGAATAGTAACCTGTTGTTCCTCTTCCTGAACAATTTCAAAATCGAGATTGCTAGGAATAAGAGTTTGGAGAGAATCATTAGGACTGTCTTTCATCACATGTAATGTATCATTAAAATTGTCCCCTGTTGTATTGCTATCCGAAACAATATAAGCTTGCCCATTATCAGCGTTATACAGATATTGAGCTCGATGTGGTTGTTTCTCAATGGGTTGATCCTGCACGATACCATTGTTGCCAAATTCAACAGGATTCCCATCTTGATCGGTAAATCGAACCTCTTCAATATCTGTATATTGGAATGTATTTTGAATAATATCCCCTAATCCATTTTGATAACCAAAGTTTTCCTTGAATTGATCATCAATGATAACATGGGCGGTTGTTTGATTTTCGATTACCATGGAATTTAGAATCGGTTCGATATCCATTAAATTTGGTGCATGTTTTTGGATAAGCTTTGCTTCCTGTTTATATTGCTCAAACCAATCGGTTCCCTCTTCTTTAGAGACAAGGATGCTAACGGAAACGGGAACTAATCCTCCATCATTTGTGAGGGTTGCGTAGGTTAATACTTGCTTGTTTCCTACATCCTCATTATACAAAGCAGTTCTGAATTGAGAGCCTTTTTTAGTTTCTTCCTGAGCTTCCATTGTTGAGTTTTTTTCATTCGATTTGAATAATTTTTTTTCATTTTGCTCGGTATTATCTTGATTACTCGTAACCCTTCTATCAGAAGTGGACGACTCTTTTTGTCCTGCATTCTGCTCAAATAAAGTAGGGGAAACTAACAGAAAGATCAATACAGCGGCAAGTAATGCGAAAGTGGGAATGAAAATTAATCCCTTCCTTTTCTTAGACTTCCGGTCCATATTTTGCTGCACTTTTCGATAAATTTCTTCTTTCGAACGTTGATCTGTCACTTCCGGAAGGTGCTTAATCATTTGGATCATCTTTTTCTTCTGTTTCATCTCTTCAGGCATGAAATGGACCTCCCTTCCTTGCGTGTAATTCCATTTTTTCCCTGAGTGCCTTTAATGCACGATGTTGGGTGGTTTTGACCTTACTTTCCGACCAACTAAGCGTTTGAGCCGTTTCTGCTACAGAAAAATCATTCATAAATCGCATTATGATGACGAGCCGATGATTCGTTGTGCACATATCCAAACAATTAAATAAACGTTCCATGTCCTCATTTTGGATTGTAACATCCTCCGGTAAAGGTCCAGTATCCTTGATTCCGCCACGGTCCCAATCAAATTTATCATATAGACGTTGTTTCCAATTTTTTTGTTTTCTAAAATGGTCAATGGCGACATTTTTGGCAATCGAAAAGAGCCAGGTTTTTTCACTACTTTTCCCTTCAAATCGATTATAAGAACTCATCACTCGGATATAGACTTCCTGTACTAAGTCTTCAGTTTCCTCCCGATTTTTCACCATATAAAATAAAAACTGAAAAAGATCGCGATGATATTTGTCATACAATTCATCGAACACGGAGTCCATCTACTTCCCTCCCCCGTTACGTATTAGTCGTTCACTATTTATAAAAGTTACAAAACTTTTGTTCGATTATATAAAAATAACGGATTAAACAACCTTTTCAAGTTATTCAATCCGTTTCGTTATCCACAATCGTTTCTTGTGGAACAAGATTTTATTGCAGCATTCAACATTTTTTATTTCGCGTTCGGTAAAAAGACGATAAATGTCGTTCCCACATCAACCTTACTTTGTACCGTTATTTCTCCATGATGAGCATCAACAATATTTTTCACAATCGCTAGTCCTAATCCTGTTCCGGCTTTTCCTCTCGTTCGAGCTTTATCCGCCTTATAAAATCTTTCAAATACAAATGGTAAATCCTCTTCCGGAATACCCGTTCCGTTGTCGGATACTTTAATCGTTATACCAGCATCATTTCTTGTTTGTGTAATAGTCACACGCCCATTCTCAGCAGTATGACGAATGGCATTATCAATCAAATTGGTTAAGACTTGCTCAATCCGATCTGGATCCATAGAAAACAGCTGATTATCATGGAGCTGACTCTCTAATATTACCTGCTTTTCCTTGGCTATACCACCAAATTTATGCATAATTCGTTGAATAAATGTACTAATTTCTAGATTTTCATAATTTAAGGAGATATGACCTGCTTCCATTTTAGCGAGATCTAATAATTCATTCACAAGTCGACCGATTCGTAAAGATTCATCATAAATAATTCTAGCAAGTTCTTTCTTTTCTTCATCTGAATCGACAATATCGTCAATGATCGCCTCACTATATCCTTGAAGCATTGAGATTGGTGTTCTTAATTCATGCGAGACGTTAGAAACAAAATCACTTCTTAATTTATCAAGTCTTCTTTCTTCTGTCATATCGCGTATAACTGCGACAGCCCCTCGAACGCTTTGCTGATTCTGTGTGTATAAGGGACTAACGATCACAACATAATACCGACCTTGTATCTTTAACTCCTCAGTCTGTTCTGTTTCTACTGATATCGCTTGTGCAAGCAAATCAGCCAGCTCACCTGGGATCGGGCTTTTGCTATTTTGCCCTTCACTATACCATTGTTGTAAAAACCGATCAGCAGGAGGATTGGTAATGAGTATATCACCACTTTTACTAAACGTCATAACTCCGTCTGCCATACTACTTAAAATGCTTTTCAATTGCTCTTTTTCTTGGCTTAAGACATTCATATTTATTTTTAATCTTTTAGCCATTTGATTAAAAGCAATCGCTAATTCCCCAATTTCATCATGACTTAAAAAAGGCACTTTTGTATCAAATTCCCCTTTAGAAACTTGAAAAGCGGCCTCTTTCATTTTTCTTAAAGGTGAAGTAATTCTCGTGGATAGGAAAAAGGCAAAAAAAGTTGTCAAGACGATCGCAATACCAGCTGCAAGGTAAATAATCCTTGTTGTTTGCTGTGTCGTATCCTTCAATACAGCTAAAGATTGGTAGATAAAAATAGCCCCATTTTGTTCATTAATGTGGAAGGGAACTGCTGCCACAATGACATTCTCATATCGACTTCCTTTATTCGGATAATCTGTTTGTGAAAATTCTTTGACTATACGTTTTTCATCAGAAAAAACTTTCATTAGCTCATGGTCGCTTAATAAGTCCTTTGCTGAATCTATCTCTTGTTCTGGAGCATCTGGTGAGAGCAGAAAATCTTCTTCATCGTAGGCAATAATCACTCCTAGAGGTTTATCGACTATTTCAAAAACAATTTCTTCTCCTAGTCCATCACCTGCATGCGCCTCCAGAATACTTGAAACTTTATTCGCCTGATTGGCCAATTCCTGCTCAATCTGACTGACATGATATTTTTCAAAAAACTCTAGAAGTAAAATGGTCAAAATGATTAAAACAAAGGAAACTAATAAAAGAATCGTCATCCATAGTTTCCCTACTACACTTCTCCAAAGTCTCATTCATTTGCCTCAAATTTATAGCCTACACCCCATACAGTAACAATCATTGCTGCTGCTTTTTCGGAGACTCGATTTAATTTTTCACGAAGTCTTTTTACATGGGTATCGACTGTTCTTAAGTCACCAAAAAATTCATATTGCCATACTTCTTTCAATAACTGTTCTCGATCAAAAACTTTATCAGGAGATTTTGCAAGGAAGTGAAGTAACTCATACTCTTTGGGTGTTAAATTCACTTCTTCACCATTTGCTGTTACACGATGCGCATCATGGTCAATCGATAAATAAGGGTACACAATGATGTCCCTTGCCGTAGCCGTTGAACTTTTGTAGCCTGTTTGTGAGGATCTTCTTAGGAGCGCCTTCACTCTTAATACTACCTCGCGAGGACTGAATGGTTTAACGATGTAATCATCGGCTCCCACTTCAAACCCTTGTACTCTATTTGCTTCTTCTCCTTTGGCCGTTAGCATAATAATAGGTGTATCTTTTTGCTCTCGTATCTCATTGCATACCTCAATCCCGTCTTTTTCAGGCATCATTAAATCTAACAAAATACAATCATAATCATGTTCCACTGCTAATTCTAGAGCAGAATTTCCATCCCCTGCTTCTTCAATCACATAATTTTCTCTTTCCAAATACATCCTAAGCAACCTGCGAATACGATCTTCATCATCTACTACAAGAATTTTCACTTGCTGATTCATTATGTACCCTCCCTGAATAATTAGTCCGTTTAGCAGCATCGGATAAGAAAAAGGCTCGCACTTTTGAGGGTGTGAGCACTTTTTCACTATTTCTATACCTCTAGTATGTTGATCTACCCTTTATCTCTCATTTTCCATTTTACGCATAGGAATGCAATCCAGCAAGAATGAGGTTCACAAAGATCAGATTAAATAAAATGATGGCAAACCCAACTACGGCAAGCCAAGCCGATTTCTCCCCATGCCAGCCTACAGATAATCGTAAATGCAAGAAAACTGCGTAAAATAAGAAGGTAATAAGCGCAAATACCTCTTTCGGATCCCATCCCCAAAAACGTGTCCACGCAATCTGTGCCCAAATCATTGCAAAAACAAGTCCCCCAAGACTAAATACTGGAAAACCAATGAGCACTGACCGATAACCAATCTCATCTACTAAATCTAAATTCGCTTTTTTCGTTAATGGCTGAAATATTGCACTAATACTTTTTCTGAAAATCAAACGTAGTAATAGATATAATATTGAGCCAATTAGTATACTCCAAATAACTGTGTTAAGCTTTTGGGCATTAATAAGCGCAGGCATTTTCACAAGTGGCTCCATACCTGTCCCGCCAATTTTTTCTGCCTCATGCGGGCCGACAATAGCAGGCAGCTGATAATTTGCTTCCAATGTTTGCCCTTCCCGATTGACCCAACTGAAATCTGTTTGATAATGAGCCATTGAGAAGGATGTTGTAATAATAATAAAACCAAGCGCGACAATTAATGTGTACATAATAAATTCCAGAGAAAAAGCTTTAAGACTTCTTTTGGTTGTATCTACTACCTTTAAAAGATAAATAAGTCCGGCAATAAAACTAATTGATAAAATCGCTTGTCCAATCGCCGCTGTTGAGACATGGATAATTAACCATTCACTTTGCAACGCAGGAATAAGTGGTGCAATATCCGATGGAAACATACTTGCATAAGCAATGATGAGCATGGCGATCGGTAGTGCAAAGAAACCTAAAACATTCAAACGATAAATAAAATAAATTAATATAAAAGCCCCTACTAACATCATGCCAAAAAATGTAGTGAATTCAAATAAGTTACTAATTGGGATATGTCCCCCAGCAATCCAGCGAGTTGTAAAATAGCCTAGCTGAGCGATAAAACCGATGATCGTAATAGTGATCCCAATCTTCGACCACATATTCGTTCCCTTTTGTTTTGCTCGTGCTCTCTTATCCCGTATGGCCCCTCCGAAGAAAAAGACGGCCACTAAGTACATTACAAAGGCAATATTTAGTAGATAACCGCTTATTTGTACTAAATTAGACATGTGCATTCTCACTTTCTTTCTCTTTAGTTTTTTCCTCACGTTGATCAAGAGGCTCTGGCACGGAGCTACCTTCTATAATGGTCGCTACTTCACGCTTTAAACCAAACCAGTTTTTGTTTGTGTGTCCAGCTATTAGAATGTTTCCATTCTTATTTTGTAACCAAATACGTCGATGATTCCAATATGCTCCTTGGATAACGCCAATCATAAAAATTGTTCCACCTATCGCTAGAATCCATAAGGTTAAATCCTTCCTTACAGTTAAGATCGTTGCATTTCGGGTGGTCACTTCTTTAAACGCCATCTTATAATCTGTTTCACCTAACAACTCAGTTGTGCGCATAATCTCCACAAAACTGTTTTCTCCTTTAGGATGATCGGGTGAAACCATATTAAAAATAAAGGCAGGGTTGTCTGGAACCGCAGAATCAGTCTGTGGTTCTCCTGACTCGTCAATCCCAGAAAAATCAGGGTAATATCCTAACAATTCGACCTTATATCCATCTCCAAGATCGTATTCTTTTTCAGGCTCAAATAAATCAATGGTGATTTCTCCCTTAGGTTCATCTGTTTCTTTATTTACAAGTTCAAACGTCATAGCCTTTAATTCATTTAATTTATAATCTGTTTGATATACAGCATAATGATCGAATTTCAAAGGTTCATTCACACGAATTTGCTTATGCTCTCTCTCTGTTAGTTCATCCTCAGAACCTACTGGTTGATCAGGATCCCTTTCGTACAGGATGACATCTGATTGAAAGTTCTTCGCAACCCCTCCTACTCGATCAATGGCATTATCGAAAACTTCCTTGTCCGTTCCTTTTTCATATGTTTCCAGAGTGAACTTTTTATTTTCTAACACATATTGCTTATGTGTGCCTGGAATAATCTTTTTTTCTCCTTCCCGCAACCAAATTGATTCATCCACATACATTCCGGGTACAAAACGCAACATTGCACCAAGTAAAAAAATAATTAAACCAATATGATTAACATAAGGACCCCAACGAGAGAACCGTCCTTTTTCAGCCAAAATTTGACCGTTTTCTTCTCGTACTTTATATCTCTTTTCCTTCATTCTTTGTTTGATCAATTCAAAATCACGCTTGGTTTCATCTGTTTCTTGAACGCGATTATAAAGCCTTTGTCGCTTTAAAAAACCTTCATGACGGCTAACTCGCTGATTCTTTAAAGCCCGATATAAAGGGATAAAACGATCAAGACTACAAATAACGAGCGAAACGCCGATCGAAGCAATTAATAGTAAGTACCACCACGAGCTATACAAATCATACAAACCAAATACATAATACATGGTTCCAAAGAAGCCATACTTTTCCGTATAGTATGTGGATGGGTCCGCATTCTGCGGTATGTACATAACTTGGGGGAAAATCGTGCCAAAAGATGACATTACTAATGTAATCACGATTAACCAAACGCCGACTTTAACCGAAGAAAAGAAATTCCATATTTTATCAATGATTTTTTGGTTGTAGGTTTGGGATCTACGTGCACTCCCCTCATAACGCATGTCATGTAGCTTTTCTTTTTTGGCTTGGTCGGTCAATGCCCGTCCACAAGATTCACAAAGAATCGTTCCGATCGGGTTAATATGCCCACATTCACATTTTACTTCTTTCATACCTTTAAAACTCCCTTATTCCGGCTTAATATGCTCCATCATGGCTTTAATTCTTCCTTCGGGTAGTTGACCTTCTACAATATCGACAATCACACCATCTGCATCGACTATAATGGTCGCCGGCAATTTATAAATATTATAAAGACCTGCCACATCCTTATTTTTGTCCTCTAAAATCGGAAAAGTAAAATCATACTTTTCTAAAAAGTTATTGATTAATAAAGTCGGTTCGCCCATGTTCACAGCCAGAACTTCAACATCTTGATCCTTATACTCATTATATTGCGTATTAATATCGGGCATTTCTACTTTACAGGGTTTACACCAAGTCCCCCAAAAATTAATAAAAACTCCCTTTCCCTTATATTCAGACAACTGATGCTTATTCCCTTCCAAGTCTGTAAGAACGAAATCCGGGGCCTTTTCCCCTATCGCAATGGTCGTTTTATCTTTTGTCAAACTTGCATAAAGGGTAAATGCTACAGCACCAAACAAAATCACTAATATAACTGTCCGCATTATGAGACGTCTTCTCTTTTTCCCTGACATCTTTATACTCCCTCCTAGCCCATCCACACTACAATCATTATACACCTTTGTGTACATTATGGTTTTGAAGTTTATGTGAAACTTCCTCTAGCTGTGGCCTATCTTTCCCGTTTGGGCTAATGTACGTAAAAGTTTTACCTCATGCAAGGTTAGTTCTCTTGATTCACCTGCATTTAGTCCGTGCAAATCCAAGAAACCATATTGCTCTCTTTTTAATTTCATAACAGGATGGCCAATGGCTTCCATCATTCTTCGCACCTGCCGATTTCTTCCTTCCTGCAAAGTAACTTCGATAATCGCTGTTCCCTTTCGCTTATCGAAGGAAGTAACTTTCACTTTTGCAGGAGCCGTTTTTCCATCCTCTAAATGGATTCCTCTCTCTAGCTTTTTTAAGGCTTCCTTCGATGGGATTCCTTTCACCTTCGCAATATACACCTTTTTTATTCTATAACGAGGGTGCGCAAGCAAATTAGAAAATTCTCCATCATTCGTTAGGATTAACAATCCAGAGGTATCGTAATCAAGTCGACCAACAGGATAAATTCTTTCTTCTATATTTTGAAAGAAATCCGTCACGACTTTTCTTCCTTTATCATCGGAAACCGCTGAAATCACTCCGCGTGGTTTATAAAAAAGCATGTATCTTTTTTCTTCTTGCACAACTGGAACTTCATCCACTTCAATTTTATCAGTAGGAAGAACTTTCGTGCCTAGCTCTGTCATTGTTTTTCCATTTACCTTTACTCGTCCAGTTATAATAAGTTCTTCTGCCTTTCTTCTTGAAGCAATGCCAGCATGCGCTATTACTTTTTGTAATCGTTCCATTTTTTCTTCACCTCATGGTTTTTCTGTTAGAATTATTACACATATACCTTAAAAATCAAAGAAAGAGGACTGGTTACACTCAAAAAAAACAACAATCATGTCCAGTTTATGAACTGAACATGATTGTTGTAATCAGAATTGCTGCTGAAATACCTGCTAAATCAGCAAGTAAACCCACCTTCAAAGCATCCCCCATTTTTTTTATTCCTACAGCACCAAAATAGACCGTTAACACATAAAATGTCGTGTCTGTACTACCTTGTAAAATAGAAGCCATCCTTCCTAGCAATGAATCAGGTCCATGAGCAGAAATCATATCTGTCATTAATCCTAATGCAGCATTTCCAGATATTGGGCGAATTAAGGCTAAAGGAATGATTTCTGCTGGAACTCCTATAAAGTCTAGGACGGGGCGGATCAATTGAATAAAAAATTCCAGAGCTCCTGATGCTCGAAAAATAGTAATTGCCACCAACATGCCAATTAGAAAAGGAATGATGGAAATCGCGATTTTGATCCCTTCTTTGCCACCCTCTACGAAATTTTCATAAGCTGGCTTTTTCTTCCAAAGGCTATGAACCAAGATGATGGCAATCATAATTGGGATAATCCATAAGGAGATGACAGAGATGATTTGCATCGTTTACTTTTTCACGCCCTTTCTTATTCGACGTCTATAAAAGTAGCGATCTACAATAATCGCTACAGCCGTTGCACAAATCGTTGCCATTAAGGTCGGCCCAACAATTTCTGTTGGATTTGCAGATTCATAGTTCATCCGGATTGCAATAACCGTAGTCGGAATAAGTGTTAACCCAGATGTATTTAAGGCGAGAAAGGTAATCATAGATCGACTAGCAGTCTCTTTTCCTCCATTCAATTCCTTTAATTGTTCCATTGCTTTAATGCCCAACGGTGTAGCGGCATTCCCTAACCCTAGCATATTTGCAATAATATTCGATAATATATAAGCAGCTGCAGGATGATCTGGCGGAATTTCAGGGAAAAGCTTTAAGACAATTGGTTTAAATAAAGCTGATAGCTTATCTAACAATCCACTCTCTTGTGCGATTCTCATCATGCCTAGCCAAAATACGAGAACACTAATTAATCCAATACAGATGGTAACTGCTTCATTTGCTGATTGAAAAATCGCTTCATTGACTTCCTTCATCGTTCCGTTGATCGCAGCATAAACCAATCCAATTAATGTCATCGCAATCCATATATAATTAATCATGTGCATCTGCTCTGCTAAACATTAAATTTTTAAAATGATCCCACCAATTTTCTTGCTTATGATTTTCCTCTAAATAAATAATTTCTTCTTTTACAGGCTGATCTTGCAAGTACATAATCGCTACTCCAGCCTTTCCATTCTCTAATGCTTTTAATTGATTCTCTGGTAACAGCTTATATTCCAACCGCACCTCATCTACCTCTTCCTCAGATAAAGGGTAAACGATTGAATCCTGAAGAAGGAATTTCTTTCCTTCCATTCCCGCTATGTTTAAGGAAAGTGAGCCTTTCGGTAAAATCGTTTTTGGCGAATATGTTTTAAATCCATGCTCATACATAGAAATGTGATCTGTCCAATCATCTGGAGCATCTAATGTAACAGCAATTAAATCCTTATTGTCTTTCGTTGCTGTTGAAATTAATGTTCTTCCTGCCCTTTTCGTAAAACCCGTTTTTCCACCTGTACAATACTCATATTTTTCTGTTAACAGTCGATTTTTATTTTTCCATTTATGTGCACCATTTTCTCTTTTTAGTGTATATGATTTAGTCCCTGAAATTTCTTCGAATGTAGGATTCATCATCGCATAACGGGTTAGCAAGGCCATATCATAGGCCGTTGAGTAATGTTCTTCATGATCATCTAAACCATGTGGATTCGCAAACATTGTATGGGTCATGCCGATCTCTGCGGCTTTTTGATTCATTAAAAAAACAAATCCCTCCACACTCCCTCCAACTTGTTCTGCAATAGCTGTTGCCGCATCGTTTCCTGAACGAAGCATTAATCCATAAACCAAATCCTCTAACTTAATCTTTTCCCCTTGTTGTAAATAAACAGAGGAACCTTCAGTATACACAGCTCTTTTGCTGACAGTTGTGGTTTCATCCATTTTTCCCGATTCTATCGCCAAAATTGCTGTCATTACCTTTGTAATAGAGGCAATACGATGGGTTTCATTAGCATTATGCTCAAATAAAACTCTCCCTGTTTCCTGCTCGATTAAAACCGCTGCAGAAGCACTTACCGAAACAGCTCCAGCCTTTTTCGGAAGTATCCATAACTGCACACTCAAGACGAATACAATCGCTACCAATAAATGTTTTCTAGCTTTCATTCACTCGCTCCCCAATACTTGATCTAACTATTTTCAACATTTCAACATCATCCATAATATGTGGTCATTCACTGTTTTTACAATGTACCTCATTCTTTTTCGGAATCCCTTTTGCTTACATGCTGGATCTATTTGTACAAGTTTATGCCCTTTGTTTTTTGATATGATAAAAATAAAAAAAACTGCTGATTTATCAACAGTTTTTTAGTCTTCCTCCATTTGTTCTTTAAAAGATGAAAAGAATAAATCCGCTTCATCTTCCTCAGCTGGGCTATCATGCGACATTTCCTCAAGTAGAGGTAATTCTTGCAGATCTTTCAGCCCAAAATAATCTAGAAACTCACTCGTTGTTCCGTATAATTTGGCTCTTCCTGTTCCTTCAGCTCTTCCCACTTCCATTATCAATCCCTTGGAAATAAGAGTTTGAATAGGTCGTTCTGTTTTTACGCCTCGAATCCCTTCGATTTCAACTCTTGTAATAGGTTGTTTATAGGCAATAATAGCCAATGTTTCAAGACCTGCTTGAGAAAGAGAAGACGCACTCGGACTTTCAACAAGTTTTTTAAGGTAATCAGAGAACTCTTTTTTTGTTACTAGTTGGTATGATTCTGCAAAGGCGACGATTGTTACTCCTCTTGTAGCATCCTCCTCATACTTACTCTTAAGAATGTCCAATAATTGGAGAGCTTTTTCTTCCGGTATTCCCATAGCTTCACCAATCTGTTTGATAGACAAGCCTTCGTCCCCTGCGGCAAACAACAAGCTCTCTAAGATTCCTAACTGTTTATCTTCCTCCAATAGCGACAAGCTCCTTTCGCAAGGATAGAAAAATATCACCGAACATATTTGTTTGTTCCACAATAATGTCATCACGCTTCATTAATTCCAACATGGCTAAGAAAGTAATCACCATATGTTCCTTATTTTCATATGGAAAGAACTGGTAAAAACTAATGCGATTCACTTGCGATGATAATTGTTGCAAAACTTCCGTCATTCTATCCTCAATCGATATTTCCTGATAACTAATTTTTGTTTGCATTGGCTTTTGTAATTTCTTTCTACGTATCAATTTATGATACGCACCAAGCATGTCTGATAGCGTTACATCTCCCAAGATCGGTTCTGTACCCATTTCTTTCGTATAATCCGATAGGTCCGAAGGGGGCTTTGTATACATTAGACTTCGATCAGCTTCTTTGTTTTTTAAAGTAATCGACGCCTCTTTAAACTTTTTATATTCGATTAGCTGCTCCACAAGTTCATCACGCGGATCTTCATCTTCGTATATATAATCTTCTTCAGGTTGATCATGATTAGGTAAGAGCATATTACTCTTAATCGAAAGCATTGTTGCCGCCATCACTAAATACTCACTTGCGTCATCTAATTTCAACTCTTGCATTGCATGTACATATGTCAAGTATTGTTCAGTAATTTCAGCCATAGGAATATCATAAATGTCTATTTCCAACCGATTAATTAAATGTAAAAGAAGGTCAAGCGGCCCCTCAAACTTCTCTAATTTTACTTGATACTCCATTCTATCACCAAATTTTTATTGATTTTCTTTCTTATCATATAACAGTGGCAGGAGAAAAAACAAGATTCTCTACTTTCATTTTTCTCTCAATGTTAAACTATAGTTTAAGAGCAGTGTTAAAGATCTATACAAAAGCGCATGACATGAAAGAAAGGAGACGGTCGTTTTGGAATACCCTTTATCCTATATCAAATATCTATACCATTTTCATGTAGATCGGGATTATTTTGAATGTCATGAAGTTCTAGAGGATTATTGGAAGGATCATGGAATGGAGCGAAATTCAATTTGGGTGGGCCTTATCCAAGTTGCTGTTAGTTATTACCATTATCGGTATGGCAATAGCAAGGGGGCTGTTAAATTAATGAATAAAGCCATCCGTTTATTAAAAGGCAAACAAACAGAAATCGAGCGGCTAGGCATTCACTATACAGAGTTCATCAAAATATTAAACGAGAGCGAGCAAAACATGATCAGACAATGCCCATACAAAGCTATTAATTTCCCCATTAAAGATAAAAAACTACATATCTTATGCCATTTCCAATGTCGAAAACAGGGATCGAGCTGGGGAAATCCGGATATAAACACACCCGTTCAAATTTTAAGGAAACATAATTGGAGAAGATTGCCCAATAATATTGGAAAGAAAAACATAAATTCTGTCTAAATAAACAGTAAAGAAAAGGCTTTGGTGAGACCTCACAATGAATATAGGAGGCTCACCACCCTCTCGAAGAAAGTTCAATTCTTAGATAATACACTTTTCATGTTTCCTTCTGCTTTATCTTGCATTTCCCGAATAATTGTATTAATATCTCTTCCCTCAAAGATACCCTCTCGATAGTCGACTCCCTCCATAATTTCACTTTCATACTGAGACATTCTTGGTAGAGGGGCTGGTTCTACATCTGTAATGGCTTCTAAGTTCTTATCCTCTAATATATCATCATAATGTTCATTGCCTTTCATAAATGCATCACGTACTTCTGGTGTCACTACTGATGGTAAATCTCCATTTTCTGACTTGACCATTTGATATTCATCACTTAATAAGTACTCGATTACTCGAAAGGCCTCCCTTGGATGTTCAGAGGTTGTGGTAGCCACAATTCCATTGCCAGGCTCATTCGGTCCGTAATCGCCAAACTCTCCTCCCCAACGTGGATACGTAACAAAATCAAAATTCAACCCGCTGTCGACGGCTGCACCTACATATGTCCCTGCAAATGCTCGATCTGCCGCCATCGCAAGTTGCCCTCGTCTCATCAAGTCAACGCCTCTTTCATCTATCATCTCTTCCACCGTATCAAAAGAATTACCTGGAATAGCATAGATCTCTTCTAGTCGTTGCAAATAAATTTTGAATGCTTCATTTTTATCAATGATTGGTTCATGAGTATCAGGATCCACAAGTTTTGCCGTTTCGGTCTGACGCATCATAAAGTCAAAATTACCTGGGTGAAGACCACGGTATTGGATCCCTCCCATCTCCCCTGTTACTTTACGGGCAAGTTCAATGACTTCATCCCAAGTCATATCATCTGTTGGATAGTCAACCCCAAATAAATCGAATATATCAGGGTTATAAACAAGTGCATATTCTGGTCGGATAAGTGGGAGTCCATTTAGCTCTCCCTCATTCGATTGTTCTTTTAAATAGTCTAAAATACTTGGCTCAAGTCGTTCTAAATCAAAGCCAGTTTCCTCAATGTACGGAGTAAGATCAAGTAATAAATCCATTTCTAGATATTCTGCGCTTACACTAGTCATAATTAAATCAGGGTAAAGCTGTTTAGCAAACACATTTTCCTCAATTTCATCCCAACGTGATTGCACATGTTCCATTGTAATGTGATCGAATTTAGCCTCGATCGGTTCTTTAAAATATGTCGCGAATTGTTCATCATTCCAATGTGTCATCATGAGTAAAGTGACTGGCTCTAATTCGGCTTCTTTTTCTTGACTTTCATCATTGCCAGTTGTTTGGGCTGAAGTTGATGACTTATTATTATTTTTTGAAGATGAACAACCCACAACTAAAAATAGAGAAAATAATATTGACAGTAAAATAAAGCCATTTTTTCTCATAAATTGACCACCCCTCCATTTTGTTAAGCGCTTACAAACAGTATAAAAAAAGGAGCTTCACCTTGCTCCACATTATTTGCGCAAAATAAAGCATTCAATAAAAATTGCTCTTCTGTTTCGGAGCTCAGGGGCCTTTAAAATTATTTTGACTGTATTGTCAAAACCTCGTCTCTATTTATCTTAATCTCCAAACAGTTAGCATCTATCACTCTTGTATTTGTATGAAATTGTCGGAAATCATACTCACAAAATTCAGGTAGTATTATCCTTATATTTGTGTCCCTTTGCGCTACTATCTTGCCAGAAAATACCTTTTCCTCTATGTCCCAAGAGAATGATATTTTCCCAGTTGTAAAACAAAAATCTCTCACTTTACCTTGCTTCCACTTCGTTGGAAGAGCAGGTAATATCTTTACTAACGATGGAGAAACATATATAAGCATTTCTTGAACCGCATTAATCCATCCTGAATTTGCGTCTAATTGAACCGGTGCTGTTTGTGAATTCATACAAATACCCATATCTCGCCAATCATTATGGAGAGTGAAGAAATTATTCATTAGACAGGATTGTGCGATAATATTTAAGCATTCAAGTGCTTGATCTCCAGCGCCAATTCGAGCATATATAGAGGACATATGAGCAAGTGACCATCCTGTTTGTGCACCAATTAATCGTTTCCTAACAGCTGCTTCAAAGGCCTTAAATAGGGACGGATTATCCTCCCTTGTAAATTCTTGACCAGGAAAAATTGGGTAGATATGAGACAAATGGCGATGATCATAGCGATCATCAAAATCAGGATGCATCCATTCACGGATTGCTCCATCCTCATTTATTTGGTAATCCGGGATTTTCGCTAACATATCTTCCCATTGAGCAATCCTGTTGCTTTCTTCTTCTCCAGCTATTCTACTTCCTTCGACCAAATGAGCTAATAATTCTTTTATGATCGCAAAATCAACCGTTGCATTAATCGTTGTCGGCATTGGATGTGCCAATGGTTGACCATTTTTCGGCATATGATTTTCTGGTGTGTTTTCTGGTGAAACGGATGGGTATATCTTATAAAATCCATCATCACCAAGCACTAGAAAATCCTCGTAAAACAGTGCCGCTTCACGCATAAAGGGCAAGGCCTTTTCTTTTAAAAAGTTGTGATCATTGCTAAATAAAAAATAGTCATAGAAATGCTTTGCTAGCCAACCCGCTGCACCGGTCCAATTCATGATGACAGGCACCACTTGATTTGGAACTCCAATACCGGGGGTCGTGCCAGCTGGGATAAAGATGCCACTACAGCCATATAATTGACGAGCATTTTTTCTAAAATCATCCATCATTTGATGATAATAATTGAACAAAGCAGGTACCAACTCTATGAATCCTCCAACATTGGCATGCCAGTACATCATTTGGATATTTTCATTGGCCATATTATGGCCCCACATTAACCGATAATCACCAAACCATAAACCATAGAGGCCAAGGGGCTGGCCTTCCGCTCTAGTTCCAGAAATAAACAGATATCTTCCATATGCCCACATTTTTTCAATTAAAGAAGTGGGTGCTTCACCACTATAGGCCTCAAGAAGAAGCTCTTCATTCGAACGCGGGTCATCACCATCCGTTAATTCAATTTCCGCTGACTGGAATAAAGGACAATGAATTTCTGTATGGCGATTAAGAAGTTCCTCATAATTATGTTTGATATCAGCTAACTCGTTTGTCAATCGTTGCCATTCTTTCTTACGTTCACCTTTCACAAATACCTTCACCAAGATTAAAATCTTTTCCGCATTCGTAAGTTGAATAGACTCTTTCTTTTCCTTCATTTGTCCATTAACTGGAATGACGCGAAAAACACCCCCAAAATCAGTACCGTCCTCATTTTTGGCTGCATAGTAATAATATGGTGCTTTCGGTTTTCCTTCAACGCTCTCAACAAGTAAAGGAACTCGGTCGATAAGCTTCCTCCCTTCACTCTTTTGAAGCGCTAAATGCACCTCGGCTTGAATAGAGGCATGATTAGATGTAATCTCATAAGCAATTAGATCGTCTGCTCTGGAGACAAATAATTTTCTTTCGTATCTTTTCTGACCATCCTCCCATTTTACCGATACTTCACCAGTCTCCATATTGAGTACTCTGCTATAATTTTTAAAGGCATATTCACAGGGCATGGTTACCTTTAATGCCCCAAGCGGTAACCTAGAAGCTAAACGCGTTTTGTATCCTTTTTCTTTTAACGCATTCGTTAAATTCCAACTAGCAGCCTTGTAGTCTTTTTGGGATATTAATCTTCTCGTTTCCGCAAGAGTATGGCTGACATCAGGAACTTCGTCTTTTTTTCCTAAATGCCATAATTCCTCATGGTTGATCAATATCGTCTCATTTTTAATTCCTCCATAAACAGCTGCACCCATTTTGCCATTTCCGGAAGGCAAGGCCTCTCTCCACATATTTCCCCACCAAGAAGCAGGGTAGCTTAGTTTTAGCTTATATTGATTATTCTTGCTTTCATTCATCAGCTTCTATCACTTCCACTTTTGGCGGGTGAATAAAATCATGATAGCGATCAGCAACTAAAGCTTCCTGTGTATTCCCTTTATGAAAATAAATTCGATAGTTATAAGTAAGTGACTCCCCTTTATTTAATAGTTGACCCCCACGAAAATAGAAATTATTTGGAGCGATTAGCCCATAATTACGAATATGCCAGTACGTAGGAAATTCACTTGTTTTTGGGTCTTCGAATGCAGCAATTCCGAGGAGGTCTTCACCTACTTTCCCATAATAATCACACCATGGGGCGCTTTTCCCCCAACACTCTTCTTCCCCTATGGATCCATAAGCATTAACAATCGTTCCACCATGATCAACACTCATCGTTTCAGCAACACGGATCCCCAGCGGTCCAGCTTCTTTTGTGGCTCCAAGTTCCACTCTTCCATAATCTGCACTGAGTGTGAATGATATATCAATGATACGAGCATGAGCTGGCGTATTATAGACAGTGAATGTTCGTTGATCGCGCATAAGGGATCGCCCCTTAAAGTTTGTCCACTCTGCTTCGGATGAGATTCTAGCAAAGACTGTTCCCGCTGTTTTTTCTCGAATATGATCCAGTTTCTGTTTACCATAGTCTGGTCGTTCATTCCAAGCATCTACACCGTTTACATCTCCAATTCCGAGCCAAATTGAACGATGATGTGGATGCTCAGTCGTTTCAAAATCAAGACGTGTATAACTTTGACCACTCGGTCCATTAATCGGTCCAAGATAGGGTTTTGCTAGCGTAGGATCAATTACATAAGAGGTTGCGAGCTCACGATCTATCAAAATATCAAACTGGTTTTCTTTTTCTACTATTTCTACTTTCCCTAATTCATCTTTTTGTTTACTGTCATTTAAATCAACTGTATAAATTATCGTTTCCTGTGCATCCAATTCTTCTATTAACCAATGTAGTACAATGGAAGCTTCTGTCTCTTCACATTGCACGGGTACCATCTTACCAATCTCATCATACAGGCGAACTTTGGACAGATTTATTTCAGATAACAGCAATGATATTTTTAATAATGGAAAAGAAACTGGACAAAATTTCCTGTTATGATTTCCAGCTGCTACCTTTAATTTAATCTGGTTTGACATTCGCGATACCTCCCTCAACTGTTGACCAAGTCCTTTTTACAAACTGTAGAGATAAAGCATTTTCATCTACAAGAGAAGCTGCATTACATTCCGAGGATATTAGGCCCCTATAATTTGCTTCCTGTAAAATCAAGAAAAGCTTAGAAAAATTCATCGCCTCTTTGCCTTCTACTTCTCCTGGAAATCGTCTTTCTCGATCGGAAATATGAACATGGGAAAGCCATTCATCCTTTATTGCTCGCTTTAAAATCGTAAAAGATTCATTTTCTAAATCCATATGATAACTATCCGCCAGCACTTTGATATGTGGTAAATTCACTTCTTCTGCTAATGATATTGCCTCTTCTACAGTATTAATAATATTACTTTCTAGTTTATTTAACGGTTCAATCGCAATAGTAATCCCATACTTCACAGCATATGATTCACACCGACATAAGAACTGTTTGATTTGTTCATATCCTTGCTTTTTAGAAAAGCCAACGGGGATAGTTCTTGCCCCACCACTTCCAAATATAATTTGTTCTCCGCCAATCTCCCGTACTCGCCTCATCGCCAAATCCAGATAATCATCTAACTCAATGATGGAAACAGTTGGACCCACAACCTTTAATTGCGGCGGGATGAAACTATTACAGACAGGAATATTTAGAGAGGATTGCTGAATGATTTTTTTTGCCTGTTGAAACTCCTCCTCTGATAGTTGTGTGAGAAATTGGACGGTCAACTCGGCAAAATCATAGCCATTTTCCTCTAGTAATTGAAGACCAGCTTGTAGTTGCTTCACTTTATCTGTCTCCATATCTTTCCCTTCGGTTTGCGGAACAAATGAACCAATGATAAGACAGCATCCAAACTTAGTATTCATCTACACATTCTCCCTTTCTAGATTTTCACTATGAAAATATTGGGTTTTATTGGCCGCTGCATCCCTTCTCCCAAATAGAAGCTAGGATGTGGCGGCTGATTATAAGCGATGTTTTGCCACGCTACTCCTAAGCGATAAACAGGATCATGCATTAATGTGTGAATTCGATATTTCGTCCTATCTGTTGTTGTATAAATTCTTAAAGCACTGCTATCCTTAGTCCGCCAAATGACTTCTTCTCGCCAATCTCCAAATAAATCTGCCTGTAAACATGGATTGCCTTTTGTCCCATTATTAGAGCTCGTTCCCTTCGCAGTAAGGAGATTGACTAACTTTTCATTTTCAAAATCCCATTTATCAATTTTTCCCACTCCATAGCCTTTTTCGGGGTCCCAATGATGGTCAAGTAATTCCCGCAACAAATCACCGTCCCACCAAATCCCGAAATTTATAGAAGCTGGTGCGCTTTCACTGATTTTTCTCCCATCATTTGCATACAATCCCATCCCAGATGCCCATACTTCTGCCCCTTCATATCGCGGATCGATATCAGCTGCCATTCCTCGCCCAGTATCCTCTCCTGAATGTATCCCCCATATAATCTTTGAGGAGTCTGCTTTCCGATAGGACATGCCATAAGAAGCGTTTTCATCTTCATGTACTTGAAATACATCTAAACCTTCACTTGGATTTAAATTTCCTACATGTAACGCATCTCCATGCCCCAAACTAGTCGTATACAACCCTGTTCCATCATGATTAACAACCATAGCCCCATAGATAATTTCATCTTTACCGTCACCATTTACATCAGCCACGCTTAGGCTATGATTTCCTTGCCCGGTATATCCCTCATTTTCATCTTGGTCACTATCAAAGGTCCATAGCTTTGTTAATTTTCCCTGACGCCAGTCATAGGCTGTTAACATCGTTTTTTCATAGTATCCTCGAGCCATAATAAAGCTCGGTCTTTCTCCATCTAAATAAGCAACCGCAGCAAGAAAACGATCGACACGATTTCCATAATGATCTCCCCAATCTGATACATGACCACGCGCGGGTTCAAACGATGTTGTCACAAGCTCCGTTCCTGTCTCTCCCTTAAATATGGTTAGATACTCTGGACCTGTTAAGATTCTACCAGTCTCATTACGGTAGTCTGCATGTGGGTCACCAATGACTGCACCCGCTCCATCCTTTGTACCATCTGCCGTTTTTAATACAACTTCTGCCTTACCATCACCGTCCAAATCATAAACTAAAAATTGTGTATAGTGTGCTCCCGCTCGAATGTTCTTTCCCAGACTTATTCTCCACATAAAGGTCCCATCTAACTTATACGCATCCAAAAACACTTCCCCTGTATACCCTTTATGTGCGTTGTCTTTTGAATTGCTTGGGTCCCATTTCAATATGATTTCATACTCTTCATCTCCATCCAGGTCTCCTACACTCACGTCATTCGCACTATAAGTATAGGGTGTACCGTCAGGACTTATTCCATCTGCTGGTTTCTGAAGCGGGACTGTTAAATAACTATCTTTCCACACATCAACAATTTCTGATATCTCGTTCAGCTGTTCATTTTTTACTGAATTCGCTTTCACAAAATAAGTTGAGTCAACTTTTCCCTCTGTATCAAAATAATTAGTGCTTTTTGTGATTGGTTTTTTGTTCACCTTTACATCATCACGATACAGATCAAAAAATGTTGATTCATCATCTGTTCCTAACATTCTCCAGCTAATAAAAACACCTTGTTCGACCTTCACCGCAATTAAGCCACGATTAAGAAATTCCATTTGTCGAGCTACTTTTTTACTCATAAAATTCACCTACATCCTAAACATCGATGTTCTCCTATTAGCATAAAAGCAATCAACGCCCTTCGCTAAACATTTTTTGCCATGTTATAAAAATCTCAACATATTTTGCTCTAGATGTGCTAGACCAAAAACTCTAAATACTAATTATTATGAATTTTACGGTAATAGGAAGGGGTATAGAGTGTATGATTTTTAAAAACTCTCCCAAAATGAGTTAAACTATTAAAGCCGACTTTTCCTGCAATATCAATAACTTTCAGTTGTGAATTTCGCAATAAATTTTGTGCTTCTTGAATTCGCACATGGTTTAAATACTCACTATAAGTAAAGCCTGTTGCTTTTTTAAAAATTCTACTTAAATAATATGAACTGATAAAAAACTCATTTGCTACGGAGTCAAGGGTGAGGTCTGGAGTGTGGTAATGTTTATTAATATAATGGATAATGTCCGTCATCTTATGATAAACACTTCCAGTAAATTCTTGTGTCTTGGCTGTATTTCTATTTAAATAGCGAACAGACGAGATTAGTAGTTGTATTAACAACGTTTTCAAAAATAGCTCAAAACCATCTTCTCCTTTTTGCATTTCCTGGATCATTTTAAATAAAATATATTCAATCTCTTGTTGCTCTTGTCGATTAAGCTGAATAATTAAAGTTTGATTAAAAACAGATTGTAAAAGAGAGGAATACGTGGCTTTTTCACTTCCAAATAATTGATCGGTAAAATTAATTAATAGTCTTTCATGCTCATAGTCATCAACATGGAAAGTTCTGTGAAGGACGCCTTTATTAATAAATACTAGATTTCCTAAGTTTACATAATAAGTTTTATCGTTAATAAAATATTTTCGTTTTCCATGTATGAGATAATATATTTCATAATGATCCACATGGGTGTGATACTCTGGCATAGCATCTTTTGTATCTCGCTTCCGATGACTAATATGTAACGGGTCGCCAGGTTTTTGATAGGAGAAATTAATATCCACTTTAACCCTCCTTATAAAAATACTTAATCATTCTTTATAGTTTTTAAAAGCTCGGATTAAGACATATCCGAGCTTTCTTCATCCATATTTTCACATTTTTCAAAGAAACTAGCCGTATAATCAGTAGGTATGATTTTCTTATCCTGATAAATTTGCTTTAATGACTTTACCATATTTTTGCCAATGCCTTCGTCTCGGTGGGAAGGATTAACGGAGATATGCTGAATTTCCACTACATCATCCATCTGGATTACACCTAGAAGCCCGGTAATATCCTCATCCTTCCATAAAAATAAGTGCCAATTGTCTGCTGTTTCATAGGTTTTCATTGTATTTTGGAGCTTTTTCAGATCTTTCTCATTCGGCATAAAGGAAAGAAGGCCCATCGCAATCTTTTCATAGGCTTTCTTGTATCGAATTAACATAACAGATCCCTCATTTTTCTTATTTGCTGCTGGCAAACTACATAAAGCGTTCTAACTTCATCGGGAAAGTTTGTTCACATATCATTTGGTAATACGTACATTCGGTGCAATAAACACCCAATATAAGATTCCCCATACGATAGCCGCAATTAAGATCAACATAAATAAAGTGATATTCTTTTTGCGCAAAGAATGCACACCCCTTAATTCTCTATCTTTATAAACACATGATTTATTGTACTGGCTATGCTTCGTTTTAGCAAATGTTTCTAATCTTGAGCCATAAAAATTAGGCAGCAAACACTTTATTCCCCAAATTCAAAACATTTATACCTATTTAGACGAAAAATAGCAAAAAAAGTTTCACTTTATCACTAAATATGCAATTGCTTGATTACAGGACAGAAGAACTTCTGTCTTTTTCCCCAAGAAGTGTAACCCGCAAATCTGCGGGTTACACTTGTGTTTTTTCAGCATAGGCCAAATCTAATCGCAATAAATCTTCGTACGATTCTCTCTTTACGACTAGTTGACTTGTTCCATTTTCTACAAATACGACCGGTGGTCTCGGGATGCGATTATAGTTGTTGGACATGGAATATCCATAAGCACCTGTACAAAAGACAGCAAGAATATCATTGGGAGATGCTACTGGTAAGGGTAGGTCCCAAATGAGCATATCTCCAGATTCGCAACATTTCCCAGCAATCGCAACAGTCTCAGTCGCTTCATCATTGGCTCGATTGGCCAAAACAGCTTCATATTTAGCATCATAAAGAGCAGGTCTTAGATTATCTGTCATGCCGCCATCCACGGCTAAATATTTTCGAATATTCGGTACATCTTTTTGAGAGCCAACCAAATATAAAGTGGTACCAGCGTCGCCTACCATTGAACGGCCCGGTTCAATCCAAATTTCTGGCAAAGCTAACCCAAGTCGAGCTGTTTCAGTCCTTACTTCATCAATCATTTCCGCAACATAAGACTCAGGAGATAATGGAGCATCTTCATCTGTATAGCGAATACCAAAGCCCCCGCCTAAATTTAATACGGAAGCTTTGAAATGAAGTGTGGCATTCCATTCAGCTAATTTTTCGAGAATTTTTTTTGCCGCTAATTTAAAGCCTGTCGTTTCAAAAATTTGTGATCCAATATGACAATGCAGACCAAGTACATCTAAATGCTGATTCTGTATAGCATAAGTAAGCGCCTCTTCAGCCTGCCCATTTTGCAAGTCAAATCCAAACTTAGAATCCTCTTGGCCTGTCAAAATATAATCATGAGTATGTGCTTCAATACCTGGAGTTACACGTAATAAAATCTTCATATTCTGTTCCCGATGTTCACAAAGCTGTGCAAGTAAATACAATTCGTGAAAATTATCGACCACGATGCAACCAACATGGTAATCTAAAGCCATGTTTAATTCGGCCTCACTCTTATTATTCCCATGAAAGTGGATTCTTTCGCTCGGAAATTCCGCTTTGATCGCCGTAAACAATTCTCCACCTGAAACAACATCCAGCGATAAACCTTCTTCTTCAGCAAGCTGAATCATCGCTATTGTAGAAAAAGCTTTACTTGCATACGCTACTTGTGCTTCAATACCCATACGCTCAAATGTCTTTTTAAATGCCCTTGCTCTTTTTCTAATAAGGGCAACATCATATACATACAGGGGAGTACCGTATTTTTCAGTAAGCGCTACAGTATCTACCCCTCCAATTTCTAAATGCCCCATTTGATTAATATTAGCTGTTCCATATAAATGCATTTTTCCCCACCTCAACGGTTGTATAAACAAAGATTGTCTTCTTCTGATAAGTAGAATTACTTTATCATAATCTAAAAATTTATGCAATGACAATCAATCTTTAGTCGGTTGACGAAATCGATCTCTTGGCCGTACGATACTTGGACGAAGCACTGCACCAGGTACAGGTCTTCTCACTAAAATACTAATGAGAGCTTTCGGATTGAACGGTATTAATGGCCATAGATATGGTGCACCTAAAGGTCTACTTTGCGCTAAAAAGAGGATATAGAAGGTACAGGCAATAATGAGTCCTGGTCCTTTAAAGACAGCCACACACAGCAATAAGAACATGCGAACCATTTTATTCGCCACACTTAGCTCATAGCTTGGAGTAGAAAAGGTTCCAACGGCTACAATAGAAATATACAGAATGACTTCTGATTGAAAGAGACCTACATCAACAGCGATTTCACCAATTAATACAGCCGCAATCAAGCCCATTGCTGTAGAAAGAGGAGTTGGTGTATGAATGGCAGCAATTCGCAAGAATTCCACACCAAGATCAGCAATAAGAAGCTGAAAAATCAAAGGAATATGCGATTGTTCATTTGGTCCTATAAATGCAAGTTGATCCGGCAAGAAAGTAGGATCCATTACAAATAAATACCATAATGGCAAAAGGAAAATAGATGCCCATATCCCGAGAAACCGTGTCCAACGCACGAAGGTACCAACTGAAGGTGATTGCCGATATTCTTCAGCATGTTGAACATGGTGGAAATAAGTTGTCGGGGTAATCATAATACTTGGTGATGTATCAATATATATTAATACATGCCCCTCCAATAGATGAATGGCACCAACGTCCGCCCTTTCTGTATAGCGAACAAGCGGATATGGATTATATCCTTGCTTCATTAAATACTCTTCAATGGTTTTATCAGCCATTGCAACTCCATCAATATCAATCGATTTTAATTCCTGGCGGATTATATGAACCATTCTAGGGTTGGCTACGCCTTTTATGTAGCCGATTGCTACATCTGTTTTTGAACGTTCCCCTATTTGCATAATTTCGAATCTTAATCGTTCATCACGAATTCTTCTTCTTGTTAAGGCAGTATTAATGATAATGTTTTCAACAAAGCCATCCCTCGAACCCCGAACGACTTTTTCTGTGTCAGGCTCTTCTGGCTGTCTCCCAGGATAATTACGAACATCAACAATGAGGACTGTGTCTGCTCCTTCTACTACCACAGCCATAAGGCCTGATAATACCTGGTCAACCATCTCATCCATTGTTTTTGCAGGCTCAACGGATGAGCTGCTTATTCTGTTTTCAATTAACTCAAATAGCTTTGATGTCGTCTTTTCGGTATCATTGAGCTTTTGAAGTTCCTTTACGATTTCGGTAATGACATAGGAATCGCAAAGTCCATTCACAGTATACAAATGTACTTTTTTCCTTAAGATCACTAATTTTCTTATATCAAGATCAAAACTGGTGCCTAGGCCAACCCGATCCTCAAAATACTTTTCAACGACATCCGGATTTTTATCAATCTTCATTGATTTTCCTTGAGAGTCCTTACTCAATCTTTAGAGCCTCCTTTCCATTTTTCTACCTCTGTTCTTTCTAAACTTTAGTATGTGGTCATTTTATTATTTTCATACAAAAAGGAACATATGGATGCCCTATTCAGGCATCCATATGTTCCTTCATTTGATCTAATATTTTCTTTTCCAAACGTGAAACTTGAACTTGTGATATTCCTAGACGTGAAGCCACCTCTGATTGTGTTTGATCTTTATAATAACGCAGATAAACAATTAATCTTTCACGTTCATCAAGTACTCTGATCGCTTCCTCTAGTGCAATTTTATCAAACCATTTATGATCATTCTCATCTGAAATCTGATCAATTAGAATAATAGGGTCCCCATCATTTTCATACACAGTCTCATGAATAGAGGCTGGAGATCTGCCTGCATCTTGGGCCATTAGCACTTCCTCTTGGGAAACATCCAGATAAGTAGCAATATCAGAAACCGTCGGTACTTTTCCGTCTCTTTTTGCCAACTCATCCCTGGCCTTTCTAATTTTGTTGCCTAGTTCTTTAATGGACCGACTAACTTTTACCGCTCCATCATCACGAATGAAACGTTGAATTTCACCAATAATCATGGGAACCGCATACGTTGAAAACTTCACATCATAAGATAGGTCGAACTTATCAATTGATTTCAACAAACCGATACTGCCAATTTGAAATAAATCATCCGGATCATATCCTCGATTCAAGAATCGTTGAACGACGGACCAGACCAATCTAACATTTTTTTCAACAAGATGGTCTCTTGCATGTTGATCGCCATCTTGACTTTTTTTAATCAGGTCTTTAACTTCCGTGTCGCTCAAAAAGCCCTTTCTCGCCTCTTTTTTTATTTGCACGTCCATAGGCACGGCTCCTTAATTGCATAACGCTTTGTTTTTCGTTACATATTTTGTTAAACGGACCGTGGTGCCTGAACCTAGTTGCGATTCTACTTCTATCTTGTCCATAAAGTTTTCCATAATCGTAAAGCCCATCCCTGATCTCTCTAACTCGGGTTTGGTTGTAAAAAGTGGTTGTCTTGCTTCATCAATATTATCAATTCCCATACCATTATCGCGGATGACAAGATCAATCATTTCATCCTCTATCGTAGCGGAAATATAGATAATTCCTGCTGGGTTTTGATCATAACCATGAATGATCGCATTCGTAACAGCTTCAGAGACAACTGTCTTAATTTCAGTTAATTCATCCATAGTCGGATCTAATTGAGCAATAAAGGCGGCTACTGTTACTCTAGCAAAGGATTCATTTTGACTTAAAGCACTAAATTGTAGTTGCATTTCATTTCTCATTTTATGCAACCCCCAATCTTTCCAGAGCTAATTGCTCTGAGCTTTCTAAATTCATAATTTTAAATAAGCCCGACATTTCAAATAGTCTCTTAACTGGGGCTGAAATCGCACAAACGACCATTTCACCATTCTTTAGCTTAATTTGCTTATACCTTCCCAGGATGACACCCAATCCAGAACTGTCCATGAAAGTAAGATTTGCCAAGTTCAACACAATGTGATGAATTTGATACGCTTCAATTGTTTGATTGACCTTTTCCCTTAGCTCCTCCGCTGTATGATGATCCAGTTCTCCCGATAGTCGTATGCATAATACGTCTTGTCTTACATCTAATTCAATATTCAAACTCAATTGCCTAATCCTCCTCGCATATAGAAGTATAAAGAGTCATTTCTACTCTTATCCCCCTAATTCCTTCTTGATGACAAAACTAGAAGAATTTCGGCAATTTATTTAAGAAAAGCGCAAGCGCCTTGATCAGCCCCGACAAGCAAATGTTCTGAGACAAGAAAAGTCCGGTTTTGACTTTTATTGGCTCAGGTTATTTGACCTCGAGGGGCTAGGCGCTGTAGCTGGACAACAATTGATCAGCCGCAAAGCAATTTTAAGATAAACTTTTATACTTTCTTATCTCTTTAAAAAAGCGCAAGCGCCTTGATGTAAGACGAAAGGTTAAGTTCGCGACATCCTGTTGCTTCGTCTGTACTTGTACATCCTGTATATCGCAACGCTGTTTTGATCCACATCCAGCAGTAAATTGTTCTTGAACCTAGGAAGGGACGATCTTCCTCTTCCTAGGTTATACGCTGAAGTTAGATCCAAACACAAGCCAAATCTTATACTTTCTGGTCTATAAAATGGCATACTTCTCGTTCAGTGCATTCGAAAGTATTAAGATATCTTGACATTAATCTGTTTTTGTAAACATTCCAAATGCTCGTTTATACAAATGCCACCAAGAAGCTTTTTTTACATTTTCCTTTGCAACTAATGGCACCTCGACTAGTTCTTTCCCGTCTTTCTTTACTTTTAAAACGCCAATTTTCTCTCCTTTTTTAAGAGGCGCTTTAATATGTTCATTCAATTCTATTTCTTCTGTAAGCTTATCTAATTTTTCTCCTTTTTTCGTTAGGACCGATACGCTTTCTCCTGTTTCAGCTTCTATATATTTTTTATCGCCCTTACTAACTTTCGCTTTTTCTAACGCTTTTCCCTTTTCATACAAGGGATGAGTGGCGTATTGAGAAAAAGAATAATCAAGCATTTTTGTTATTTGCGCATTTCTACTTTTCGATGTTGGAGCGCCAAAGACCACAGCGATCACCCGCATCCCATCTTTTTTTGCTGTAGCAGTTAAACAATACTTCGCTTCACTAGTAAATCCTGTTTTCAGGCCATCTACACCTGGATAAAATTTCACAAGTTTATTTGTATTTACGAGCCAAAATTTCTTATCCGTGTCTTCTCTTAGGTAGGATTCATAGTTTTTGGTGAAGTCTGTAATCTCTTCGTGCTTTAACAACTCTTTTGCCATCAAGGCCATATCATTAGCTGTACTATAATGATCCTCTACTGGTAGACCTGTTGTGTTTTTAAAATGAGTATTTTTTAAACCCAACTCTTTGACACGGTCATTCATCATCTCGACAAACGCTTCTTCACTTCCTGCGATTTTCTCCGCCAATGCGACTGAAGCATCATTAGCTGATCCAATGGCCATTGCTAATAAAAGTTCTTTCACCATCATTTCTTCACCAGGTTCAAGAAAAATTTGTGACCCGCCCATTGAAGCAGCATACTCACTTGTTGTGACCTTCTCATCCATCTTAATTTTCCCAGTATCAATAGCTTCCATAATTAATAACATCGTCATAATTTTTGTCATGGAAGCAGGTGAATACTTTTCATCCTTATTTTTCTCATATAAAACCGTACCAGTATCTCTTTCAATTAGGATTGCTGATTTCGAATCATCCGCAAGCTCTGTTTTCTTTTCCTCCGCAAATGCAGCTCCTGAATATAATGAAAGAATTAAACATAAGGCAACAAACATGGTTACAACTTTTTTCATATCAATCCCTCCATCCCTTAGTTCCGGAAATGTTTTCCATAAAACCATTCTCTCCCAGGTCGTATGGATTTATACAAAAGGCAAAAAGAAAAAGCCCGAAAGATCATTTTCCGGACTTTTTGGACATCCTCTAAGAGATAAAAGGATTCTAACTAGACTATTCTTCTTTTTGTAAATCCTCTAAAAAGCTTGTCCCTTTCCCTTTCCAACTTACTTTAAAGTTCTTCGCGATCGTTGCACCAATATCTGCAAAAGTCTTGCGTATCGGCAGCTCTTTCCCATAGGTGAATTTCTTTGAATAAGCAAACATCGGCACAAACTCCCTTGTATGATCCGTTCCATGATGGGTTGGGTCATTTCCATGATCTGCTGTAATGATTAATAACTCTTCTTCACCCATTTGATCTATTATTTCGGGAACTCTTTGGTCGAATTCCTCCAATGCTTTTCCGTAGCCTTCGGGATTCCTGCGGTGACCGAATTTCGCATCAAAATCCACCAAATTGATAAAATTTAATCCAGTGAAATTTTTCCCCATCGTTTGTAGGAGTTTATCAACCCCATCCATATTAGACTCTGTTCTAATCGATTCTGTTATGCCTTCCCCATCATAAATATCATGAATTTTCCCAATCGCAATCACATCAAAGTCAGCATCTTTTAATTCATTCATCACGGTTCGTGCAAAAGGCTTTAAAGCATAGTCATGACGATTAGCCGTCCGTTGGAAATTACCTGGTTCTCCAATAAAAGGACGGGCAATGACACGACCAACCTTAAATTCTTCCTTTAAGGTTAACTGTCTTGTTTTTTCACAAATACGATATAACTCTTCTAAAGGAACAATTTCTTCATGAGCCGCAATTTGTAACACTGAATCAGCAGAAGTATAAACAATTAATGCCCCTGTTTCCATATGCTCTTTCCCAAGCTTTTCAATAATTTCCGTTCCACTAGCTGGAATGTTTCCAATCACCGTTCGTCCTGATGCTTGCTCAATTTCCGTAATTAGTAACTCTGGAAAACCGTTTGGAAAGACTTTAAAAGGATGACTCGTGACAAGTCCCATTAATTCCCAATGCCCTGTCATCGTATCCTTTCCATTTGAAGCTTCTTGCATTTTTGTATAAAAGGCGATTGGTTTGTCTACTGGATCTACTCCTTTAATTTTTCTTATATTGGATAATCCAAAGTTTTGTAGATTCGGTAATGCTAAACCGTCCATTTTTTCAGCAATATGACCTAATGTATCTGCCCCTTCATCATTAAAATCAACTGCGTCCGGTGCTTCTCCTATTCCAACAGAATCTAGCACAATTAAATGAATCTTTTTAAATGTCATATACTCCATGCCTATTCCTCCTACCAAAATACATTTATCCCGGTGCAACCGTCCGTAAGACCCCAACTTCAAGACTAGGAAATTTCAAAGAAGGCTAAGTAGGGATAACGGACGCTAACACCCCGATAAGTCTCGCTAACCATCAGTGGGGATGAAGAAAACCCCTACTGATGTCAGTCTCGCTTTATACCTTTAACATACCCTTTTAAATCTAAAATAAAAACCGCATAGGCGGTTTTTTGATGTTATTTCTTAAGCCCGTGGATGATATTTTGTGTAAACATCTTTCAATCTTGTTTTTGTTACATGTGTATAGATTTGCGTAGTTGAAATATCAGCATGTCCTAACATTTCTTGTACCGCTCTTAGGTCAGCCCCATTTTCAAGCAAATGGGTAGCAAAGGAATGCCTTAATGTATGGGGCGTAAGATCTTTCTCTATATTTGCTTCAGCTGCTAACTTTTTAATTATCTTCCAGAAGCCTTGGCGGGTCAGTCGATTACCATGATGATTTAGAAATAAAGCTTCTGTTTTATATTTTGTTTTTCTAAGTTGAGGCCGAGATTCTCGTAAATATTGTTCGACAGAATCTGAAGCCATTTGCCCAAGAGGAATGATTCGCTCCTTATCCCCTTTTCCAATGCATCGAACAAATCCCATTGTTAAATGAACATTGTCCAAGTCTAAATTGATGAGCTCACTGACCCTGATGCCGGTCGCATAAAGCAATTCCATCATCGCTTTATCCCTTATCCCATAAGAAGTCGTGAGATCAGACGTATTCAGTAATTTTTCAACTTCTCGGAAACTTAATACTTGAGGTAATGTTCTTTCCATCTTCGGTGTTTCTAAATGAACAGATGGATCATGATCAACTACCTTATCTCTTAATAGAAATTGATGAAAAGCTCGAATCGATGCAATATGTCGAGCCAGTGTCTTTGAAGACTTTCCTTCTTTCTTCAAAAAGGCTAAAAATTGGATAATATGGATACGGGTCACATCATTCAATTTCTTTACTTGCTCTACCTGCTGTAAATATTCCAAATAGCGCTTTAAATCTCGTTTATACGATACAATCGTATTTTGGGACAATCCTTTTTCTACTGTCAAAAAGTGGATAAAATCCTGCATTTCATCTTGCACAACCATTACTCTCCATTCTGGTAAAAAAGGATTAGGCGTGAAAACCAGGCGTCACTTTTTTGACTTTCTGGTTGAAAGGCCTTTACCGCACTCCCTTCCGGCTCATCATAACGCCGGTAATTTTCATATTCTTGATTTATCCACATAATACCATAATAGAAGAGAATCGTGCATCCAATAAGCAAAACAAGTAATCGCAATGTTCCAAAAAAAGTTTTTAAAATATTTCTCATTATTTTCATCCTTTTGTCTTAAATACTTTCCATATACGTTGCTGGACAGGCGCTTCCGTTTTTCTTTTGTCCAGCTTCAGGCGGTAGAGGCTCGAGGTCAAATAACCCTGAACCACTGAAGGGAAAATTCACCCTTCTTTGGTTCAGGAACATTTGCTTGTCGCCTCTGGACAACCGCCTTCCGCTTTTCTTATTACCATCATATGCCAAGCTTGTTTTCATTTATTCATTAAACCATGGGCTTTGAAGGATTTTTTTCAGGTAGGATATGTTGCAACGGTTATTGCTGGAGGGGGATTAACAGTTGAAACTAAAAAAACCTTCTCCAACTAAAGGAAAAGGTTTAATCTGTTTTTTTATTAGCATCTGTTTTTTCTTGACACTTCCAACAAATCCCGTGAAAAATGAGCCGATGATCTTTTATTTTAAAACGCCAATCTCTTTCTACAATTCTTTCTACATCTTCGAGTAAATCATCTTGAATCTCTTCCACAGCACCACATTCAATGCAAATAAGATGATGATGGAAATGTGCTGCTCCTTCTTTTCTAAGATCGAAGCGTGACACACCGTCACCAAAATTAATCTTATCAACGACTTTCAATTCTGTTAACAATTCTAAAGTTCTATATACTGTTGCAAGCCCGATTTCGGGGGATTTTTCTTTGACGAGAAGATATACATCTTCCGCACTTAAATGATCTTCCTCATGTTCAAGCAATACCCGAACCGTGGCTTCACGCTGGGGAGTGAGCTTGTAGCTTGCGGAATGTAGTTGTTTCTTTATCCGTTCTATGCGACTTTCCATACCTCAATATCCTCCCTCGCGTTTCTCCACTATAATTATATCAGATTGATGCTCATATTCAAACTAAAATAATTATAATGTGCGAAGGTTTCTATAGATTTTTTAAAAGATAGGAAGCATAAGATCTGGCCAATGCCGGATCTGGCCAAGTTCCCATCGGTTTCTTGCGCTTTTCATGTCATTAATTGATTGAGAGAATGACAGACTTCATTAGAGCAGGAGAGATGTAAGCTTCAATACTTGCCGCCACTGTAATAACAGCAATCGCCCCTACATAAACCATCATATATTTAGCGAAGATCGGAACAAACTGAAAATGAAATGTTGGTCGAATAAAGACCTTTTTGATAATTTTCATCGATAACGCAATCGAACTGACTGATATAAAGATCAATATTGGGATCATAAATAAATTTTGTGGCAAAAGAGATACAAAAGAAAGCAATAATCCTTGCCAACCCATTTGACTCACTAAAAAACCGATGGAAAAACCAACGACAACACCTTTTAAAAAAATCAATAAAAAGATTAGCGGAAAGCCAATAATGGAGATGCCTAGTACCCATATTAAGCCAGCTATCTTCACATTATGGAAAAAGCTCAACTTTAATAACTCCTCAGGTGGTACTATCTGTCCATCTCCTACTTGACCGAAAAATTGATTTAAATAATAAAACAGATCTTCTTTTTGATGAGCAGATAAACTGTTTACCATCACTGCTCCAAATATAACCCCCATTAAAAATAAAACAGTCATAAAGGTATACAGAGAAGAATGTTCTTGAAAATGACGAGTTATCACGTTTGTTGAAAGTCTATAGCGCATTGATTATTTCCTCCTGTCCCACGATTGTTACATCATATGTAGGACAGGCTGTAAATATGACTGGCAAACAAGCTAAAATTCCCCGTCGCAAAATTTCAGTTTTTCTTCACTTTCCCGTATTTACCGCCGCCCCCAGCGGCAATTTGTAATTTCCCTTCACGTGCTTGGATGATCATATCAGCAAGTTGAATATTGACAAGTGCTTTCAGATCGGCCTCTTTCACCCGATGCAAAATATTCATCTCTGTTCCAAAATGATCCAACAGGTGTAGCATCGTTTTTGACCCTAAGCCCGGAATAAATTCTAATGGTACTTGATGAATATAAGGAGGTCGCTTCGGAGCATCAACCGCATTCGCCAATTCGGAAATACGTTCGGATACTCCTTTAGTGAATTTTTCGGAACCACAATGAGAACAGGTAGATCCGTTCATGGGTGCGCCACAAACGGCGCATGTGGTCCGATAATATTTTCCCAAACGAGGGTTTAAACCATAGTTTGCCATTACTCGATTCTCACCTTGGTTCTTTAAGGACTTAGAAAATGCTGCAAATGTAGGTGCTTCTAAATCAAACTTTTGATATTCGCGAGCAATTTTTTGCGTTGAGTGTGCATCCGAATTTGTTAAAAAAGTAAATGCATGCAATTCAGTTATTTGATCAGCCATTTCGGTATCTGAACTTAATCCAAGCTCTACAGCATCTATAAAAGCAGGATTTAGAATTTCTGTCAATGAATTTAAAACGCCTTTTCCATATAGGCTTTTAAAAGGAGTAAAAATATGTGCTGGGATAAACAAGCCACCTAGACTTTTCACCTTTTCTTGTAAGACCTGCGCGTTTTCATATATTCTTTGCGTGCTTAATTGAATATTCGTTACTCGAGCTGAAAGCCAACCCGAAAAATCTTTTAAGGTTGTTAATGATGGAAAATAAGCTAGAACATGTAGCGGTCCACGACAATTCTTATCATATACCTCTATCTCAGCTCCTGGTATAAGGGTGACCTCATCTTCATAGCGAAATCCCCCCTCCTCCATTTCTACTAGCTTTCCTTTAGCAACCAATTGCTCTATTTCTATTATTACTTCTGGCGAATGACAATCAATAACACCAACCATATCAAGGCCTTTCGGATATTTGGCTGCCTCGAGAATAGCTGATAAGGTAAGATTCCTACTGCCAGTTATTTTAACGGCCTTCCCTGTAAAGGTTCTTCCGATGTGAATATGTAAATCAGCAAACACTTCACTCATATTGCTCTAACACCTTCTTCATTTGGAGATAAAGAACTGCATACGCTGTTTTTGCATCATAAATACGTTTCTCATCTATAAAGATAGCAGCGGACTTCAAATCTACCTCTAACAAATCAACAAATTCATCTTCATCACCTGGAAGAGGATTTTCTACCTTTTCCAAACCAGTTGCGATGTAGAGATGAATCACTTCATCTGAAAATCCAGGGGCTGTATAGAAGGATGTTAAATGGTCCATCTGGTTTGCACGAAATCCTGTCTCTTCCTCCAATTCTCTCCCGGCTGTTAACAGTGGTTCTTCACCTTGCTCAAGCTTACCAGCAGGTATTTCCAGCAAAGATCGTTCCAGCGGTTTGCGAAATTGTTCTACCATTAAAATGTTCCCGTCATCTGTTATCGGGATAATTCCGACAGCGCCCGGATGCTTGACAATTTCACGTTTGGCCATTTTTCCATTTGGAAGTTCGACTTCATCTACTCGCAATTGAATAATTTTCCCATTAAAAATTTCTTGGCTCTGAATTGTTTTTTCCTCAAATTTCTTCACATTCATCCGCTCCTTACTTCTAACTATTATTATCATACCATAGCCGATTGAGAACATTAATTTTGTTTTCTCTACCAACTTTTAGGTAAAATGTAAGAAAAGCGCAAGGCGCCCGCCTATCGGCGACAAGCAAATGTTCCTGAACCTAGAAAGGGTGCATTTTCCCTTTATAGGTTCAGGGTTATTTGACCTCGAGCCGATGGCGCCCTGGAGCTAGATCATGCATTAGCCAATTTTTATGCTTTTCCTGAAATAAAGACTGAAAGGACGAGATAATATGGAAAAGAGACAATTAGGAAATTCGGACCTGTGGGTTTCCAAGATGGGACTTGGCTGTATGTCGTTAGGGACAGACAGTAGTCATGCAAAAAAAATTATTCAAGCTGCCTTTGACCAAGGAATTAATTATTTTGACACAGCAGACTTGTACGATTATGGAGTGAATGAGGAAATCGTTGGAAAAACATTATCTCCTATTCGAGATCAAGTGATCATTGCCACCAAAGTTGGCAATCGTTGGAATGATCAAAAAGATGGTTGGCATTGGGACCCTTCAAAAGCTTACATTAAAGATGCGGTTAAAAATAGTTTAAAACGCCTACAAACGGACTATATTGATTTATATCAATTGCATGGGGGGACAATCGATGATCCATCAGAGGAAACGATTGAAGCCTTTGAAGAATTACAGGAAGAAGGGCTGATTCGCTGCTATGGCATTTCTTCCATTCGACCAAATGTGATCAAATTATTTGCTAAAGAATCTTCCATTGTGAGCAATATGATGCAATATAGCCTTTTAGATCGGCGTCCAGAAGAATTATTTCCTTTCATGCAAGATCAAAAAATTAGTGTCGTGACAAGAGGTTCTGTTGCAAAAGGACTACTGAGCGATAAAGTGCTAGAAAAGCTACAATCGGATGAATTACCAGGCTATTTACAGTATACCCCTGTGGAAATAAAAGAATTAATTGAAAGCATTCAAGCGAAATTATTAACAGATCGAACCATGAATGAAGTAGCTCTTCAATACACGCTTGCTCATGAGACAGTAGCGGCTGTTGTAACAGGGGCAAGTTCAATAGAACAAGTACAAGATAATTCCCGTGCTGTCAAAGCAAAACCGCTTCACAAAGAAGAAATAGAATATTTAAAATGGATTACAAAAGATACAAGATATGAAAATCATCGCTAAAATCCTAAAATGTGAGTCTGTATAGAAGGCAAATTGGAGATCCTGTCGATAAACATAAGTATATGAAACAAATTCTAACAAAATTCAACCTGAATCCATCAATTTATTGTTCTTATGGGTTCAGGTTATTTTTCTCGTTAACAATCCTGCAAAAAATTTCAGCAATTCTCCCTAGAATTCAATCTATTTACTCACTTACTCATACTAAAAAACATAATCCTACTTGCTGGGAGTAGCAATTTCCACCAAAAAACGTCATAGAAAGATACCCTTCCCTATCTTACTACCATTTAACGACATCGACATTTTTTTCGGGTTTGTGACTTTTGTAACAGTTATACTATCACTAGGAATATAGTTCTATATAATTTCAGATAAACACCTTTAGTAGTGGTTATCTAATCATTGGAGGGGCATTAGGGGGATATAAATGGATAAAATAACAAATCAAGCATTGGACCATGAATGGAAAGATCTAATTTTAAAAGCGCTAGAGGCGGGAATGACCTCAGAAGCAATCCGGGATTTTTTTCGCCAGTATATTACCACGCAAAAGACACAAGCACCTGTTGAACGAAAAGCACAGTTTAAAAACCTTAACTAAGATATTATCAAATTTCTTAGGGACTAACTGGCCCACCTTATCTTTCAAACTATGTTCATTAATTCATTTTACCTAGTACAATAGACTGTTTTATTCTGATCACGATCTAAAAAATCAAATTAATTCGTTCTAAATACAAAACAAGCCTTCGTTATATGATATAATATGGAATGTAAGGAAGGTGAAGACATCCATGATTGGCGAACGAATACGTGAATATCGAAAACAAAACAATATGTCTTTATCAGAGTTGGCTGAAAAAGCCGGGATTGCCAAATCATATTTAAGCTCTATTGAGCGAAACATTCAATCAAATCCCTCCATTCAATTCTTAGAAAAAATCTCTTCTGTCTTGAATGTTTCCGTCCAATCATTATTACACGAAAATCCTGAACAACTACCCGACGGTCATTTGGATGATGATTGGGAAGCCCTTGTTCGAGAAGCGATGGCTTCCGGTGTTTCAAAACAAGAATTCCGTGAATTTCTTGAGTTTAATAAGTGGAAAATGGAGCATAAGTAAAAACGTGCAGAGGCAAACTGTCTCTGTACGTTTTGCGTTGTCGTAGCTGTTTGTTCCTATTTTTGTAACACCGCAATCGCTATTTCAGCTCTGGTTAATTAGCGGTAAGCCCCGATGGCTGAATGTCATTTTTTTAATTTTAATCTGGAGTGCTTTTAAAAGTTCCGTTTTTTCCTTATAATAGAATGAAATAGCTGAAACTTTTTAGCATGAAAAACGTATTTACACATAAGGAAAAGAATGAGACAGGAGTCGATGTTGCCTTGAAACCTATTCTTCTATTTTTATTAGGGATGTTTTCCGTTGCTGAAGCGTTCATATTATGGATCATATTGTTATTAGGTTTTGACCTCCCCTATTGGACTGCTTCTTTAAGCTCTATCCTCGTTGGTGGTCTCACCTTTTTCGGTGTGAAGTTCTTTGTCGATCATAAATTTTTGAAGAAAAATAAATTGACCAGAAAAGAATATGCCTACATCCAAAAAAGCATGCAAGATGCAAAGTCAAAAATGGCTAGGCTCCAAAAGGCGTTTTTATCCGTACGCTCAATGGGTGCTTTTAAACAATTATACGAACTAAATAAGTTAACGAAGCGCATGTATCACATCGTTCATAAAGATCCACGGCGTTTTTATCAATCCGAGCGGTTCTTTTTCTATCATTTAGATTCGATTGTCGAGCTTTCCGAGCGATATGCATTGTTAGCCTCACAGCCAGTTAAAAATGAACAAATGTATATCTCACTTAAAGAAACACAAAGTACGCTTGAAGACTTAAGTGAATCCGTAAAAAAAGATATTTATGATGTGCTATCACGAGACGTGGAAGATCTGAATTTTGAATTAGACGTTGCAAAACATTCCCTAAAAAAACTTGAATATAATCCTATGGACAACGATGAAAGGAGTACCAAACAATGAGTGAACAAAATAAAGAAACTGAATTACAATTTGACAGTATAGATGATCTTTTAGCCAATCCTTTTGGAGAAGAAGAATTAATCAAACCCGAACAGAGTCCACAACCTCAAGAAGCAAAACCCGTTAGACTCGTAGATAGTCTTCCAGAGGAAAATAAAAAACGGGCTCTAGAGCTTGCGAGTCAAATTGATCCAACTAATCATCAAGCTGTGATTGCCTATGGCACCAATGCTCAATCACAATTACTAAATTTCTCAAGTTCGATGCTTGAACATGTGCAAAATAAGGATATTGGACCAGTAGGAGATATTTTGAGTGAACTAATGGGAAAACTAAAGGATGTTAATCCAGATGAACTTACTCCCGAAAAGAAAAACTTCTTTTCAAAAATGTTTGGAAAAATGTCAAATTCAATTCAAGAAGTAATGTCGAAATATCAGAAGACAGGTGCACAGATTGATCGAATTACAGTAAAGCTCAATCAGTCCAAAGAAGTTTTACTTACAGATGTAAAAACGTTAGAACAATTATACGAAAAAAATAAGGATTACTTTCGCGCTTTAAATATTTATATCGCGGCAGGAGAATTAAAAATTGAGGAACTTCGAACCAAAACCATTCCAGAGTTGAAGAAAAAAGCAGAAACAACGGATGATCAAATGATGTATCAAGAAGTGAATGATATGGTACAATTTGCTGATCGACTTGAGAAACGATTGTATGATTTAAAACTAAGCAGACAGATTACGATTCAAAGCGCTCCACAAATTCGCATGATTCAAAATACGAATCAAGCCTTGGCGGAAAAAATTCAGACATCCATTATGACAGCGATCCCTCTTTGGAAAAATCAAATTGCAATTGCCCTGACACTCATTCGCCAGCGCCAGGCAGTGGAAGCACAAAAACAGGTTTCACAAACAACGAATGACCTGCTCTTAAAAAATTCGGAAATGTTGAAATCAAATACGATTGAAACCGCTCGTGAAAATGAACGAGGCCTAGTAGATATCGAAACATTGAAAAAGACACAATCTAACTTAATTTCTACTTTAGAAGAAACCATTAAAATTCAGCAGGAAGGACGAACAAAACGTGCCCAGGCTGAACAAGAACTTGTAACAATGGAAAATGATTTAAAAGAAAAGCTTTTGAAATTAACATAAGCCAGATCCCTCATATGTAAATACTTGAAGGCAAGGCATTACACCCATAATCAAAACCGGACGTCGTGAAAGATGTCCGGTTTTATTTTATCCCGCATTTTAGAGAACACGGTGAGGCGCAGGCGGGAGATTACTGCCTTAATCTAGTTTAATTTATGGTCTGCGTGTGTAAGTCAACATCGATTTACCCTTGGGCTCATCGCATTTCCTTTATCTCAGTCCTACAGGATGCAGATCAGAACAGCAGGATGTACTAGTGCAAACAAAGCGACAAGACGCCCGAATTTAGCCTTTGATCTTCTCAAATCAATGGGTATGTCCCATTGATTGAAGTTTCAATTGATTTGGCAACTCATACGTCCATTTAATATTTCGCTCGGACTACTAAGTCGAAAGATTTGTTTTTCTTGTAAATAGTCTATCTTCATTTCATCATCGAAAAAAACCAATTTCGTTTTTTCTATGTACACATCCATTGCATCGGTCGCAACCCTCACATAATCTTCTTCATTTACTTGTTGTTGATTGATTAATTCTAAAGTTGGGATACCACTAACTGCACAGCCACAGCCCTCTGTTTCATATTTTAAAGTGACGATCGAATGATTCACCCTCATTTTTTGCTTTATTTGTTTCTCCGCTTCTGGTGTAATAAATAACTTCATGCAACCTCTCACCTTTCATTTTATCTTGATGCAACCACTTGTATGCCCTCACTGATTGAAGCTCCACTTGATTTTAACATGAATCCGATTTATGATCCCTTTTTGCACTTCTCTACAAAAATGAAGAGGAATAAGGTGAACCTTCAATCAGTGGGGGTTTTCTTTCATCCCCCGCTGATTGTTAGTTGAACCAATCGGGCTTTTACGGGCAGTGTATCCCCCACCTATGCTTCTCCGTATTCTCTAAAGTCTTGAGGTGAGGGGTATTACTGCCCGTTAATGCGGGATAAACGAACAGCTAGATACAATTTAAGCTGGAATTAGTTTTGCTACTTTTTATAAAAAGCTTTTTTCCCTATCTTTTCTACTATTCTTGGCATAAGAATATGAAGGGTAGCAGCAACATTCATCCACCAGGGCAAATTAATCTCTCTTTTTGATGTAAGCATCGCCCTAACAATTTGCTTCGCCACATCGTCTGGCTCCAAGACGACTCTTCCTAATTGATCCAGATACTCCCCATTCGGGTCTGTCTGTTCAAAGAAATGTGTACGAATCGGACCCGGATTCACCGCCGTTACAAAAATTCTATCAGCTGACAATTCCATCCGTAAACTATCCGTATAACCAAGCACCGCATGCTTTGTAGCTGCATAGGCGCTCGATTTAGGAGTGGCCAGCTTCCCTGCTTGGGAGGCAATATTGATAATATGGGCAGACTTACTTGATCGCAGCAAAGGGATTGCTTCTTTTGTACAAGCAATCAATCCTAAAACGTTCACAGCAAACATTTTTTCGACTTCCTCTATATTTGCCCTTTCAGCCTTGGCAAAAATCCCATACCCTGCATTATTAATGAATACATCAATCTTTCCAACCTTCTCACGAATATGAGAGAACACATGCTGGATGTCATCCCTGCTCGTTACATCTAATTTAATTGCCGTACAATTTACTTTATAAGTTTCTTGAAGGTGGTCAGCTAGTTCTGTTAGTAACTCTTCTCGTCGTGCAAGTAAAAAAAGATCTGCTCCATGTTGAGCACACTGCTCCGCAAGTGCTCTTCCCAGCCCTCCTGAAGCCCCTGTGATGACAATTATTTTTCCTTGAATCCGCTTGTTTTTCTTCATGAATATATCTCCACTACCCATCCTTATTCATAATCATGATCTACTCAATAGTATAGATGAAATCTCACTAATCGAATAGGCTTAAATTTTTTCAACTTCTTTCTCTTGACAAGCGCAATGATGATTTGCATAATCAAAGATAACTTCAAGTCGAAAAAGATCTTTCATCCTAGCTTGGATGGAAGTTTTTTATTTTCTAAAGAAAAGAGTGAATACAATGAAAATAACCTTTATTGGGGCAGGTTCCATGGCTGAAGCAATTTTAAAAGGAATAATAGATAAGAATGTTTGCACTTCCCAAGATCTTTGGGTCACAAATCGCCATTCGATAGCTAGATTAGAAAGTTTACGGAAACAATATGGTGTGCAAACGACTTATGATCTGCAAAAACTATTGCAAGACGCGGACATGGTGATTCTAGCTGTTAAGCCAAAGAATGCTGAAGAAGTTTTACAACAACTGCATCCCTATCTTCCAAAACAAGCTTTCATCGTTTCGGTGATGGCAGGGATATCCATTGATACTATTTCTACTTATCTTAAAAACAATTATGCTATCGCACGCGCCATGCCCAACACTTCAGCTAGTGTTGGAAAGTCTGCTACAGCCATTGCCTTTCGTTCATCTGTTTCTCAGGCGCAGCAACAATTAACCCAAACGGTTTTTACGGCGATTGGTCGCACTTTTATCGTAGAAGAAAATCAACTTGATGCGATTACGGCCCTCTCGGGAAGCGGTCCAGCTTATTTTTATTATATTGTCGAAGCAATGGAAAAAGCGGCTACGCAACTGGGACTTGAAAAAGAGATGGCACAACAGCTCATTCTTCAAACGATGACAGGTGCCGTTCACATGTTGGAGGAGACAAGCCAAGAAGCAGCTGAATTACGAGAACATGTCACTAGTCCAGGAGGAACAACGGAAGCTGGACTTAACACCCTGCAAAAACATGAGGTCGCACAATCCATTACTGCTTGTATTTTAGCTGCTGAAAAGCAATCTAAGAGATTAGCTACTTTATTTGACAAACCAAACTAATTATTTTTCTGATTGTTCATGAGCTTACCGCTACCTCTTCTATTCAACCATTGATATAATGGTACACAGTCATATTTTAAAGAAGTAAAGGAAGTGGACTGCATTGTCAATCAAGCTATTCGAGCCCTATGAGATAAAAAATGTAAGATTAAAAAATAGAATTGTCATGTCCCCTATGTGTATGTATTCCTGTGAACAGGAAGATGGAATGGTGAATGCTTGGCATGAAACCCATTATACGAGTCGAGCTGTTGGGCAGGTAGGCTTAGTCATGATAGAAGCTACAGCTGTTACTCCTGAGGGAAGAATAAGCCCTCAAGATTTGGGAATTTGGGGCGATAACCATATTACAGGTTTAAAAAATTTAACATCACGGATGAAGCAACAGGGAGCGGCTTCTGGTATTCAACTTGCTCACGCTGGAAGAAAGGCTATTTTAGAAGAAGATATTCTAGCTCCAAGTGCACTTCCATTCGATGAACATACAAAAACACCAAAAGAAATGACGAAAGCGGAAATAAAAAACACCATTCAAGCTTTCGCTGATGCAGCAGGACGAGCAAAAAAAGCCGAGTTTGATGTGATTGAGCTTCATGCGGCACATGGATATTTAATCAATGAATTCCTATCCCCGCTTACGAATCATCGCACAGATGATTATGGTGGCACACGTAAAAATCGCTATCGATTTTTACGTGAAACGATTGATGCCGTTCAACAAGTTTGGGATGGGCCTTTGTTTGTGCGGATATCTGCAAGTGAATATCAAAAAGAGGGACTTCAAGCAGAGGATTATATCCAAATTGGACAGTGGATCAAAGAGCAAGGTATAGACCTAATTGATGTAAGCTCAGGTGGAATTGTTCCTGCTTCACCCCGTGCCTTCCCTGGTTATCAAGTGCCTTTTTCCGAAAAAATCCGTCATGCTGCTAATATTCCAACTGGTGCTGTTGGCTTAATTACAAGCGGAATTCAAGCAGAAGAGATTTTACAAAACAACCGAGCAGATCTAGTCTTTATTGGACGGGCCTTATTACGAAACCCTTATTGGGCCAAGGAAGCCGCAAATGAATTAAACTATGCCCTGCCATCTCCTAAGCAATATCAGAGAGGCTGGGATTAAGAACCAAAGCGCAAGCGCCCGTTTAGCGACGTACAAACTTTCATAGTAAGGATGAACAGCTAAAAACGCGCCGTCCTGGCGCAACGCTGTCCTGACCTACATCCTGTAGCCCTGAGATAAAGGATACACGGCGAAGCATGAGCCGATGTTGACTTATCGTAGGAAGAAGCTGAAAGTTTGCTAGTCGCTGGGCGCTGGAGCTAGACGATGAAACTCGATAAATTCGTAAGCCACAACAAAAAACGATTGCCCATCAGGATTTATGCGGGGCAATCGTCATATGCGAAAAGTCGTTGGATAACTGCGTATTTGGAAAAATAGATCTTGCTTCTTTAAGAAGCTGCTCCCAATCTGCCTTTAAATATCGAGAGCTAATATGATTTAGGATCAATTCTTGTACGCCTGCTTGTTTGGCTATTTTAGCTGCTTGTGTGGTGGTAGAATGAAAATATTCTGCAGCCATTTCTTCATTACCAGCTGCAAAAGTGGCTTCGTGGACAAGCACGTCTGCATTTTCAGCTAAATGAAGGGCATTTTCACATGGACGAGTATCACCAAGGATCGTGATAATCCGTCCTTTGATATCAGGACCTAAATAATCTAATCCGGAAACAGTTTCACCATTATCTAGTTGAACGGTTTCACCCATTTTTAACTGTTTGTAGATTGGACCAGGGGGAATTCCATTTGCCTTAAGTCGTGCTGAATCAAGGGTTCCAGGAAGGTCTCGCTCTGTAATTCTAAAACCAAAACTGGGGATGCCATGATCCAAAAAGGCTGTTTCGACAAGAAATTGATCATCCTCAAATATATGTCCTTCTTCTATTTCGACAATAGTTAGAGGATAACGCAGCCGAGTTTGGCTGACACTAAGAGAGATTTCAATGAAGTCACGAATTCCCTTTGGACCGTAGATGGTCAATTCAGTCGTTCCACCTTGAAAGGATCGACTCCCTATTAGCCCAGGCAAGCCATATATATGATCTCCATGCAAATGCGAGATAAAAATCTTTTCAATCTTTCCCGGTTTTAAAGACGTATGTAAAATTTGATGTTGGGTTGCTTCCCCGCAATCGAAAAGCCAGACCGCATTTCTCTCTTGAAGCAACATGAATGCGAGTGATGAGACATTGCGCTGTTTAGCGGGAATCCCAGCTCCTGTACCTAAAAATAAAAGTTCCATGCCAAACCCCCAATAATCGTTTTCATATATTTTACATTATGAGCTTGGGAAATGGAAATTTGCAAATTTTTGATCCAATAGTCGAGTTTTTCCAATAAAATTGATAAAATAAATATATAGGTATTACTTATAAAAAGTGAGGTTGACGAAATGATCCAATCAGAAACACCTGCATCTTTGTTTACCATATTCGGAGCAACAGGCGATTTAGCGAAGCGAAAACTTTATCCTTCTCTTTATCACCTTTTTACAAAAGGACAACTAGCCGAACATTTTGCTGTAATCGGGGTCGGGAGACGACCTTGGAGCAATGATATATTACAAGCTCATGTAAAAGATTCTGTGCTTTCTTCTCTTCCTGAAGCCAAAAATGTCGAAGAATTTATATCTCGTTTCTATTATCAATCCCATGATGTATCCGATTCTTCATCATACATAAAACTGAACGAGTTAGCGAACGAATTAGACGAAAAGTATTCCTTACAAGGGAATCGAATCTTCTATCTAGCCATGGCGCCTGAATTTTTTGGTACGATTGCCGAACATCTAAAACAAGATGGTTTAACAGAGACAGATGGCTTCCAGAGACTTGTCATTGAAAAGCCTTTTGGGCATAATTTGGAATCAGCCAAAGAATTAAATACGCGTATTCGTAATGTGTTTGATGAAAATGATATTTATCGTATCGATCATTATCTTGGGAAAGAGATGGTACAAAATATTGAAGTTATTCGCTTTGCAAATGCCATTTTTGAACCGCTCTGGAATAATCGCTTTATTTCTAATATCCAGGTGACTTCAAGTGAAGTCTTAGGAGTTGAGGAACGCGGTGGTTATTATGAAAATAGTGGTGCCCTAAGAGATATGGTTCAAAACCATATGTTACAGATGGTGGCCTTACTAGCTATGGAGCCCCCTATTCGCTTGACACCTCGAGAAATTCGTAGTGAAAAAGTAAAGGTTCTAAGAGCGTTAAAACCAATGGAAGACGAAGAGGTTGAAAACTATTTTGTTCGCGGTCAATATGGACCAAGCAACAATCCAGAACAACCCGTTCTTGGTTATCGTGAAGAAACAAATGTACAACCTGATTCAAATACAGCCACGTTTGTAGCAGGAAAATTAATGATTGATAATTTCCGCTGGGCAGGTGTTCCTTTTTACATTCGAACAGGCAAACGGATGTCAACAAAATCAACCAAAATTATTATTCAATTTAAAGATGTGCCAATGAATTTATATTATAATTCTGATGACAAATTGGCTCCTAATCTGCTTGTCATTCATATCCAGCCTGAAGAAGGAATCACATTGCATTTGAATGCTAAGAATACAGGACATTCCATGGAGACAAAGCCAGTTAAATTGGACTTTTCTACCAATGATATCGCTGGTTATAATACTCCTGAAGCATATGAAAAATTGCTTCATGATTGCTTACGTGGTGATGCGACTAACTTTACGCATTGGGATGAAGTTGCTCTTTCTTGGAATTTCGTTGATAAAATTAGTCGTGTATGGGAAGAAAACAAGGCGCAATTTCCAAATTATCCTGCCGGTTCAATGGGTCCCGTGGAATCTGACCAATTATTGGAGAAGGATGGGTTCCAGTGGTGGTCTGTCACTCACGATAAAAACTGATTGTCAACTCAACTGTTGGAAGGGCTGTGAACCCACGCCCTTCCAGTTAACAGTCCATAATCTTAATGAATATAGTATCGCGGAGGTGTTTGCCGTGGAGAAATCAAATATAGACGATTATCTTGAAAAAGGGATGTATGGAGAAAAACAAATTAAGCCTGAAGAACGCAAAAAATACCTTGGAACATTGCGAGAAAGAATTGTTGTAGTTTTAACAAAAGGTCAAGTTATGGAACAAGGTACTTATCCAGAAGTCGCCCAATTGATGAAAGAAAATCCGAAAGCAACTCTTTTACTGAACGGGGATCTCGATTATAGTTATTTATCCGACTACATCGTCATAGCAAGAAACAACCAAATTGCCTTTTCGATTATTAATAACCACACATCTGTTACAAATATCGGTTTAGTGCTAACGTATAATCATGCGATTGATAAAGAAGAAATCTTTGTTTCTAAAAAAAAGGAGCAGCTACCGCCGCCCACGAAGAAAAAAAAGGGGATTTTTTCTGGATTAAAAGGATTTTTAAGAAAATAAGATAATAAACATTTACTTAAAGTCCTTCCCTTTTTTAAAGATCGTATCACCATATTTATCACGAAGTTGGCTGACTACTTGATGAAGCGGCTCTAGCTTCGCCGCTTTTTCAAATGTAAAAAGATTAAGCTGTTCATAGGCTTGATCTTCGTCTATAAGGTCCATCCCTGTAATCCCTAGAAGGCGTACCGGGTCCCCATTCCAATGTTCAATAAATAAATGTTTAGCCTCTAAAAATATCTCTTCTGACTGAATCAAAGAATTTCTTAATTTTCTGCTTCTCGTAATTGTTTTTCGATCTTTATACCGAATGGTAATTCCCACATTCATAGTTAAATATCCTTTTTTCTTCAGTCTAGCTGAAACACTCTTGGCTAATTTTTCAAGCACAGAAAGCAGCTCGGCTTGGTTCGCTAAATCTTGTGGCAAGGTCAAAGAATTGCCCACACTTTTATTTTCCGCTGCAGCTTCCGGATCCACAGGACGAATGTCCTCACCATTTGCCCTCTCCTTTAATTTTATCCCCCGAATGCCCAATGCAGCACGAAGCTGCATGTCATGGGCTTTAGCCAAATCGCCAATCGTTTGAATTTGTATTGACGCCATTTTTATTGCTGTTTTTTCGCCAACACCATGCATTTCCACTACAGGCAAAGGCCACAAAATTTGAGGAACCTCTCTCTTACGTAAAATCGTGATCCCTAGCGGTTTCTTCATATCGGAAGCCATTTTTGCTAAAAACTTATTAGGAGCAATACCAATACTACAGGGCAAGTCCAATTGATTCAGTAAAAGTTGTTGGATTTGATCGGCAATTTCCAATGGGCTTCCAAGTTCTTGACATGCAGAAATGTCTATATATCCCTCATCGATTGAAACAGGTTCCACTATATCAGAGAACGTACGTAACAATTCAAACATGGCTTGAGAAGCCTGACGGTAACGCTCAAAGTTAGGCTTTCTCACAAGTAATTCTGAGCAAAGTTTTTTCGCTTCCCAAAGAGGCATCGGCGTCTTGATTCCGAATTTTCGCGCTTCATAACTGCATGTCACAACGATTCCCTTTCGTTGCTTCTCATCTCCAGCAATGGCTAAAGGTTTCCCCTTCAATGTTGGATCATAAGCCATTTCAACAGAGGCAAAGAAGCTGTTCATATCCACATGTAAAATAACTCGTCCTTTTTTAGGATAGAATTGTTGCACCTTCAATCATCCTCAGAAAAAAATAAGGTAAACCATTAAGCCTCTTGCTTTAACGTAGACATATAATTCTTTATTTCCTTTACACCCTCTAATACATTTAGTAATTCTTCCGGATCAATCATCGTGATCAATCGATCTTGTAAATTAGCAATAGCGGAAAAATACTTGGTTTTATGGTAAGCGACAAGTCCTACTTGTTGCAGTGTTTCAGAAGGAATTTCCAGAATCTCTTTAGCCTCATGAACAACTAAACCATACGAAAATTCCATCGTATGAATGACAAGTAAACGTGTCTCTATATCCACCTGGGTTGCGCTTTCATATAAAATAGCTGCTAAATCTAATACGGGAATTAATTCACCTCTCGCTAGTACAACGCCCCTTACATAAGAAGGGAGATGGGGGATTGGATTAATTTCCTCCATGTTTTCAATTGAAATGATATATTGCACAGGAATAGCATATTCTTCCTTTCCTGCATTAAAAACAACGGATTTCTCTGGCATTTTCCACACATTCCTTTCAAAAGAGGTAAAGGCTGGGACATAAATTAAGCTTCGGGGACGAACAAGGCATTCGAGAAGTGAGAGAGCCCACTGTGAAAAAGTCCTAATAATGGAATTACGGTCGCAGGACGTGCAGTGAGCTTCCTCCGGTCTACAGGGTAGGTCAAAAAGGCGTTGCGTCATAGAGGATGTAACTAGAGCAGACGTAGCGACAGGACGGCGTGTATTAATGCTCCTGCGGCTCACCTGTTCACGTTAATCCTCCCAGGAGTTGCCGCCTTACTGCTCATAATCAATGGTTCTTCAGTTGGCCCTCCCTGTGGAGGCTTGCCATTCACCCGCGAAAAGCAAAGTATATTTCCGAAACCAAGGTAATATGTACCCCAGTATTTTGTTTATGTCCCAACAATCTCTACCTATATGTTATTGATTAGAAACTTCTTCAATAATAGCGACAGTCATTTCTGCTAATTTGCTAAGTTCTTCAACTGGCATCTTTTCGTTCGTTGTATGAATTTCTTCATATCCAACAGCTAAATTCACTGTAGGAATATTGAAGCCTGCAAAAACATTCGCATCACTACCTCCACCACTTTTTAATAGTTTAGGTTCACGTCCAACTTTTTCTGCTGCTTTTTTCGCAATCTCGACAACAAGATCACCATCTGAATATTTAAATCCCGGATACATAATATCAATAACTGTATCGGCAGATCCACCCATTTCTTTAGCTGTTTCTTCAAAAGCCTTTTTCATTGCGTCTACTTGTGCTTCCATTTTTTCACCTACAAGAGAACGCGCTTCTGCTAATACAAATACCTCGTCTGCCACAATATTGGTGGCCTTTCCACCTTCAAAACGTCCAATGTTCGCAGTCGTTTCTTCATCAATCCGGCCAAGAGGCATTTTAGAAACCGCTTTGGCTGCAATTGTAATCGCTGAAACACCTTTTTCTGGTGCTACTCCAGCATGCGCTGTTTTACCATATATATGAGTAGTAATCTTTGCTTGCGTTGGGGCAGCTACAATGATATTTCCTACTTTTTCATCACTATCAAGCGCAAAGCCGTATTTTGCGTGTAATAATGTAGGATCCAATGCTTTTGCTCCGACTAAACCGGATTCTTCTCCTGCGGTAATAACGAATTGAATATCACCATGCTCGATATTTTCTTCTTGAATAACGCGAATTGCCTCTAACAAGGCAGAGATTCCCGCTTTGTCATCCGCGCCTAAGATCGTTGTTCCATCTGTTACGATGTATCCATCCTTAATTGTTGGTTTAATTCCATTCCCCGGAACGACTGTATCCATATGACAGGTGAAATAAATCGGATCGACCCCTTGTTTATTCCCCTTTAACGTACAAAATAAATTTCCAGCACCATGCCCTGTTTTTTCCTTTGTATCATCTTCATAGACGTCAAGACCAAGGGAGGAAAATTTATCCTTTAATACTTTTGCAATATCTGCTTCCTGAGTTGTTTCAGAATCAATTTGCACTAACTCTAAAAATTCATTAACAATACGTTCTTGATTAACCATGTACATACAACCTCCCAAAATTATCATTCCTAATAGTATTTATCTTACAATTTTAACACGATTTAAGTAGAAAACAACGATTTACACACCGCGCTTATTTATTTAAAATCTTTATTTTCTATGTCAAATGAAAGAATAAGCTTGTATCCTTTGCTTTTTCCATCTAAAATAAAGATAAAGAAATAATGATGGGGTGCTTCAAAATGTCCAATAAAAAAATACAAAAAGTCGTCATTTATCTTATGATCTTTTCCATGCTTGCTACTGCGATTATAGCGGGTCTTTCTTACTTATAGGAAAATGAAAGGTGAGGACATAGTTGTCTCTCACCTTTTATAATACTCCTTGTGATTGAGCAAGTTGTTCAAAGGTTAAGGAAGAATCGGTAATGAATACTTTTGTATTAATTGGAACTTGGTCATATAAAAGTTCCAAAGGTTCTTTATCCAGGCGAACACATCCATCTGAGATATACTGCCCAATTGAATTTGGCTGATTCGTACCATGCAAACCATAGGTACGCCCATCTGTCTCCTTCGCATCAAAGCCAATCCATCTTGAGCCAAGTGGGTTATTCGCAGCCCCTCCAGGAATATTCAATTTTCGATAGTAGGGATCCTTGGCTTTTACTGTAATTGTGAAGATTCCTTCTGGTGTCCAATCCTTCATTTTCCCTGTCGCAACTTTTGTCTTTATTTTTATTCTCCCTTGATCAAACCAAGCAAGTTCATTGGTCTGTTTATTAACAATAATGAGCGAATCTCCTGGCAACATTGCGGTATCTATTGGCCAAAATGGTGTAGAAATAAAAAGAAACATCAACATCCATAATTTCACTGTGAACACCCTTTTTATCTATAGTTTGCGCTAGAGCCTTCTTCTCCATGCATCCGACTCATCGCAACTCCATAGACAATAGTAGCCAGTTATATGATAGACGTCAAAAAACCCTAACCTAAGTTAGGGATCTTTATCAAACTTCTTCACAGTATTCATCAAAATATTGTTGAAGTTTATTGACTACTGACATAGGATCATGTCCCTCAATCTCATGGCGCTCAACCATTGTACAAATTTTCCCATCTTTTAATAGAGCAAAGGATGGAGAAGATGGAGGATAATCGGTAAAAAAGCTTCGCGCCTTTGCAGTGGCTTCTTTGTCTTGGCCAGCAAAGACTGTCACAAGGCGGTCTGGTCGCTTATCATAATGAACAGCATGGGCAGCTGCAGGACGAGCAATTCCACCAGCACATCCACAAACTGAATTGACCATTACAAGCGTTGTTCCTTTTTGCGTTAATTTCTCTTCCACTTCCTCAGGGGTTGTAAGCTGTGTATAACCTGCTCTATCCATATCTTCACGTGCCTGAGTCACAACATCATTCATATAAAGATTAAAATCCATATTCACTTCATTTTCACTCCTTCGCACAAACATTCTTCTATCTTATCATAGCAGTTTCTTGACCTTTTAGGCAAATAATCAGTATTAAATAAAGAGAAACTTCAATCAGTGGGGTACGGAATAAACAGTAGAAATGTCTGCCTTTTTAATTAAAAAGGTTTAACAAACCAAAAAATGGGTATTCTAATAATACATCTAGATCCATACCCCTAAACTCCCTAGATGTTTTGGACAGCAAATTGGCTGTCCTTTTTTATGGCTTAGGAATTTCACTAGCGTTACATAAAAAAGAGGAGCTTCAAAAGGTGATTCTATCCCAACTTTTTGAAAGCTCCTTTTTTTATGCTTAATAAACCGACGTATTTTCTTTTGGTATATTTTCAAGAATTTCTTTAATCCGTTGCATAAAATGCCCAGAGATAAGCCCGTCCAATATTCTATGGTCTAATGAAAGACAAAGATTTACCATATCACGAATGGCGATCCCTTCATTTAGAACTACAGGGCGCTTAATAATCGATTCGACTTGTAATATTGCTGCTTGTGGATAGTTGATGATCCCGATCGACTGAACAGATCCAAATGAACCTGTATTATTAATCGTAAAGGTTCCACCTTCCATATCCTCATTGGTTAACTTGCCTTCTCTAGCTTTTTTAGCAAGATCAGCAATGTCTCTAGCGATGCCTTTAATCGACTTTTCATCAGCATGCTTAATCACAGGCACAAATAATTCATCTCCTGATGCAACAGCAATGGAAATATTAATATCCTTTTTCTGAATAATTTTATCTCCTGCCCACATCGAATTCATCATAGGGTATTCTTTCAAAGCTTGCGCAACAGCTTTAATAAAGAAAGCGAAATAAGTTAAATTAAAGCCTTCTTTTTGTTTAAATGCCTCTTTCAAGGAATCACGATATTGAACAAGCTTTGTGACATCCACTTCAATCATCATCCAAGCATGAGGGATTTCTTTCTTACTACGAACCATTTTAGTCGCAATCGCTTTGCGAACATTTGAAACGGGAATTTCGATATCTCCCATCCCTGTTTGGATCTGTGGCTTTGGTGATGCTGGTTGTGGTTTTTGTGACTCCTGGGTGTTTATTGACTGAGCTTCAGGCTCTTGTATGCGATTTTCTTCTTTAACAGGAGTAGAAGCCACACCAGTTTCAATGAATCCCAGTACATCTTTTCTCGTAATTCGACCACCATGACCTGTCCCTGCTACTTGTGACAAATCAATTTGATGTTCTTGAGAAAGCTTAAGGACAGCTGGTGAAAATCTAAGTTTTTGCGATTTTTCACTTTGTGCCTGCATATGCATCGGTTCCTCCCGCTTCGCACTTGCTTTGGCGGTGATCTTTGGCTGATTTTGTGCGTAATCTTCGTTCTCAATCTCAATCGTACAGATATTCTTTCCTACTTCTAAGGTATTTCCTTCTTCTACGAGTAATTCTACAATAACTCCCTCAAAAGAAGAGGGAATTTCAGCATTTACTTTATCCGTCATAACTTCTGCAATCGGGTCATATTTTTCTACATGATCGCCTGGCTGTACAAGCCAGCGGCTAATTGTTCCTTCAGTGACACTTTCTCCTAGCTTGGGCATGGTGATGTTTTCCGTTGCCAAGATGTTACCCTCCTTACCTGCATTAAAATTCAGCTAGCTCACGCATTGATTTTTCGACTTTATCAGGATTAATCAAGAAGTTTTTTTCCAACGATGGAGCGAAAGATGTTGCGGGAACATCTGGCCCAGCCAATCTCATAATAGGTGCATCTAGTTCAAACAAGCAGTGTTCAGCAATAATCGCTGCTACTTCACTTATGACGCTGCCTTCTTTATTATCTTCCGTGATAAGTAATACTTTACCTGTCTTAGCTGCTGCATCGATAATAGCTTGTTGATCAAGCGGATAAACTGTTCTTAAGTCAAGAATATGAACCTCTATTCCCTCCGCTGCTAAACGTTCAGCAGCTTGTAGAGCAAAATGGACACATAATCCATAGGTAATAACCGTAATATCATCGCCTTCTCTTTTTACATCAGCTTTTCCAATCGGCAATACATAGTCCTCTGTTGGTACTTCCCCTTTAATCATACGATAAGCTCTTTTATGTTCTAAAAATAGCACAGGATCTTCGTCACGAATAGCTGCTTTTAACAATCCTTTTATATCATATGGAGTAGAAGGCATGACAACCTTCAAACCTGGCTGATTAGCAAAAATCGCTTCGATTGATTGAGAATGGTATAAGCCACCGCCGACGCCAGCTCCATAGGGTGCCCGAATCACGATGGGACAATTCCAATCATTATTAGAACGATAGCGAATCCTAGCTGCTTCTGAAATAATTTGATTGACTGCTGGCATAATAAAGTCAGCAAACTGCATCTCTGCGATAGGTTTATATCCATACATTGCCGCGCCAATACCAACTCCAGCAATGGCAGATTCAGCTAGTGGAGTATCTATAACCCTATTTTCTCCAAATTGGTCATATAAACCTTTGGTTGCCTTAAAAACGCCGCCTTTTTTCCCAACATCCTCTCCAAGGATAAAGACGGTTTCGTCTCGCTCCATCTCTTCCTTCATAGCCAGAGTGACAGCTTCAATATAAGATAGGACTGCCATGATTTTATTCCCCCTGTTTTTCCGTTGCATAAACGAAATTTTCCATCGTATCCGGGTCCGGATATGGTGCTTTCTCTGCGTATTCCGTTGCCTCGTTTACTTGTTTCATCACTCGATCATTTATTTCCTTTTCTTTATCTTCATTTAAAATGCCAGCTTTTGTTAAATATCGATTGAATAACACGATCGGGTCATTCTCTTGCATTTGCGATAATTCTTCCTCTGAACGATAATAACGATGATCATCATCTGATGAATGAGGAGTAGTTCGTTGTGTCATCGTTTCAATTAGTGTTGGTCCTTCCCCGCGCTTTGCCCGTTCAACAGCCATTTTCACGGCCTCATAGACGGCAAGAGGATCCTGCCCATCTACTGTAAATCCTGGCATGCCGTACCCTTGTGCACGATCGGCAACATGCTTACATGCTATTTGCTTTTCAAGGGGAACGGAAATAGCATATTCGTTATTTTCACACATGAAGATGACCGGTAATTTATGAACACCTGCGAAATTAGCTCCTTCATGGAAATCGCCTTGGTTAGATGAACCTTCCCCAAAAGTGACAAAAGTGACAATATCCTCTCCCTTCATACGGGCAGCTAGAGCAATCCCAACAGCATGAGGAACTTGTGTTGTAACCGGCGAAGACCCAGTGACAATTCTATTTTTCTTATCACCAAAATGTCCTGGCATTTGTCTTCCACCTGAGTTTGGGTCCTCAGCTTTAGCAAAGCTTGAAAGCATGATATCCCTCGCTGTCATCCCGAATGAAAGGACGACCCCAAGATCTCGATAATAAGGTAATGTATAATCCTTCTCCCTGTCAAGTGCAAAAGCTGCTCCTACCTGTGCAGCTTCTTGTCCTTGACAAGAAACAACAAAGGGGATCTTTCCAGCACGATTAAGTAACCAAGTTCGCTCATCTAATCGCCTTGCCATCAGCATCGTTTCATATATTTCCAAGACTTCTTCCTTACTAAGTCCGAGCTCAGTATGACGGTTTTTTGCCATGTGAAATCCCTCCCTAATTTTTGCATCTATACGGCATTATATATGGATTGCAGCTCGGTCCACAGCCAATGCTGCTTCACCTATTGTTTCGCTTAACGATGGATGTGGGTGGATCATCGTTCCTACTTCCCAAGGAGTTGCATCTAAAACATGGGCTAAGCCTGCTTCGGAAATTAAATCTGTTACATTCGGGCCAATCATATGAACTCCCAATAGGTCATTGGTTTTTTGATCAGCTATAAGCTTAACAAAGCCAGTTGTATCACCAAAAACAAGCGCCTTCCCATTCGCTAAGAAGGGAAATTTCCCTGTTTTAACTTGAATGCCTGCATTTAAAGCTTCACTTTCTGTCATACCAATACTAGCGACCTCCGGATGGCTATATACACATCTCGGTACATTTTGATACTGAATAGGATCTGGATTCAGGCCGGCGATATGTTCTACAGCTAAAATTCCCTCATGTGATGCAACATGAGCAAGTTGTAATCCACCAACAACATCCCCAATTGCGTACATATGTGATTCTTGGGTTTGCATATTATGATTGACTTGAATAAAGTTATCTTCAAGGCGAATATCTGTATTTTGTAAGCCAATTTGTGCGATATTAGCTTCTCTTCCCACAGAAACAAGGATTTTTTCTGCAGAAAAGCTCTTTATTTCGTCCTGCTTTTCTACTTGTATTGTCGCTTCATCCTGATCGATCTCAAGAGTTTCAGCCAATACTTTTGCATTTGGGATGATCTGAACTCCCTTTTTCGTTAGAGCTTTTGTCAGTTCTTGAGAGATTTCTTGATCTTCGTTCGGTAAAATGCGCTCTGCATATTCCAATACCGTTACTTCCACTCCAAAATCTGAAAGCATGGAAGCCCATTCTATCCCAATTGCTCCTCCACCTATAATTAAGATCGATTTTGGCAGTTGCTCTAGTTCTAAAGCATGTTCTGATGACAACACAACCTCACCGTCTATTTCTAAGCCTGGTAAAGTGCGTGGGCTCGATCCTGTCGCAATGATTAAGTTTTTCGGGATTAATAGTTCATTATCGTCTTCTAATTCCACAGACACTGTTCCAGGGAGTGGTGAGAAAATGGAAGGACCTAAAATGGTACCTACTCCCTTATAGACGTCAATATTTCCTTTTTGAACCAGTTGCTGAACCCCTTGATATAATTGGTTGACAATTTTCTGCTTCCGTTCTTGTACTTTTTCAATTTGCAACTGAACATTATCCGTAACAACGCCAAATTCAGTACTTCGTTTTGCTAGAGAAAAAACCTCTGCACTTCGGAGCATAGCCTTACTTGGTATACATCCTTTATGTAAGCATGTACCACCGAGTTTATCATGTTCAACGATCGCTGTCTTTAAACCAAGCTGAGAGGCACGAATCGCAGCGACATATCCACCTGTTCCGCCTCCCAAAATAACTAAATCATAATCTGTAGCCATTAATATCCCTCCCTATCATTTTCTATGGACCGTTAGCTTAAAGTCTATTCGTCAAAATATGTTTATCATTAAGAAGGAATTGACCGCGAGATTTTCTCATTTGCTCGATTCTTTCTTCAGCCATACGATCAGCAGCTAGATATGTTGGGATGTGGTCTCGCTTCGAAATTTCAATAACCTTTGCGACATTTTGATAAATGGTTTCAACTTTTTTCAATGCCCTGTCATGATTATAACCGGATAATTCATCTGCCACATTGATTACTCCTCCAGCATTAATGACATAATCTGGAGCATAAACAATTCCCAGTTCATGAATAAGCTCGCCATGCTGAGGATCTTGCAATTGATTATTGGCCGACCCAGCAATTACTTTTGCCTTTAATTGGGGGATCGTTCGGTCATTAATAATGGCTCCTAAGGCACACGGTGAAAAAATATCTGCCTCTACACCATAAATCTCTTCTGGATCTACAGCTTTCGCATTAAAAGCTTCAACCGCGCGATGAGCAGCCTCCCTATTGATGTCTGTTACAATCAAAGAGGCACCTTCCTCATGTAAATATCGACATAATTCAAACGACACATTCCCCACACCTTGAACGGCTACAACTTTCCCTTCAAGAGAATCAGAACCATAAGCTTCTTTAGCAGCAGCTTTCATCCCCACATAACAGCCATAAGCTGTCACAGGAGATGGGTTTCCTGATGACCCAGCAGCTTGGGAAACCCCCGTTACAAAATTGGTTTCTTCATGGATCAAATCCATATCTTCCACGGTTGTGCCAACATCCTCAGCAGTAATATAGCGACCGTTTAATCCTTGAATATATCGACCAAAAGCTCTAAACATCGCTTCATTTTTGTCCTTTTTTGGATCGCCGATAATAACCGTCTTTCCACCACCTAAATTAAGACCGGCTGCCGCATTTTTATATGTCATTCCTTTTGCCAATCGCAAAGCATCTTCAATCGCCGCTTCTTCTGTTTCATACGTCCACATTCTTGTCCCGCCTAAAGCAGGGCCAAGCGTTGTATCATGTAACGCAATGATCGCCTTTAAACCTGATGCTTCATCTTGACAAAATAAAAGTTGTTCATAATCATATTTCACCATATAATCAAAGATTTTCAATTTGAGCGCCTCCAGAAATATCTCTTTAAGACGTGTTCAAAAAGGAGGATAAATTCGATATTCGACACCGGGCGTATCAGCACCTAGTCGAAGATCCTTTATCTTACAGTGTTATTTCACCGGACTTTTTGAACGTCCTCTTTAAGACCTAATCTTGATACCTAATCATAATTCCTACTCTATTATTGTAACGAAAAGCCCGTTGCTTGACAAATCTTTAAGGTGTACTATGATTTTTTTATATAGAAATTGACAAAGCTTGCCACATGTTTGCTTGAATTGAAGCGACTTACTGAAGGCGGCTAAATAGAAGGAGTATATATATGGGTAGAATCGTGGCACTAGTTTTATTAGTCATTCCCGTTATTTTAGCAGGATATGGGATCAAATTAATGCGGGATATGCTATTTGGTATTTTGCAGCCCCCTTTTCCTTTCCTCTGGTTACAATTTTTAAGTGGGGCCTTACTTTTGGTGATCGGTTTAGGGTTTATTTCAGGGTTTGTCCTACATCGTGACAAAAAAAAGAATAAAGTGCAAGATCGTTTCAATAAAAATGAAGGAAAATAATATAGAGATTATTGGCTTTTATGAAGCCGGACACTGTTCAAACGATAAAAAAACGCAAACTGAAAGGTAGTAGTTCAGTTGCGTCTTTTTTGTGGCCTGAGAAATTATAAAATTGTCACCTGTGGATAACTTGCTTACCCTATAGTTGTCGTCTAGCTCCAGCGCCCAGCGACTAGCAAACTTTCAGCTTCTGTTTGCGTAGCTCATGCTTCGCCGTGTATCCTTTATCTCAGGGCTACAGGATGTAGGTCAGGACAGCGTTGCGCTAGGACGGCGCGTTTTTAGCTGTTCATCCTTACTATGAAAGTTTGTACGTCGCTAAACGGGCGCTTGCGCTTTTGTTCTTACTTATTTTTACGTTCTAACACTTTTTTAAAATTTACCGCTTTTTCGGGATAATCGGTAATGATCGCCGAACATCTTAATTGGAAGAGTCTCTTCATGTCCCTGCGTTTATTAATCGTATAAGGCCGGACATCAACGCCAAATTCCAAGGTTGTTTTGATGATATCATCTGTCAGTATTTTTAATTTTGGATGAATCCCATTTGCCTGCAAAATTGCGGCATATTCCCATGGTTTATATATATGATGATTATACAATGGGGCAGTTTCAACTGCCGGACAAATTCCTTTCATTTTCTGAAGGGAAGAATGATTAAAAGACGAAATGATGATCCGCTTCTCATAAGAATATTTATTAATTAAAGCTGCAACTTTTTCTTCAAGCTCCTCATAAGGTATGATGTTATTTTTCAATTCTATATTGCAAAGGCATTCATTTTCTTGCATCCAATCAAATACTTCTGTGAGGGTTGGAATTTTACACGCCTTTTTAAAATAATGCTTAAAGTGATGATTTGCTTTTAAACTTTGCAATGAAGATCTTGTAAAATCTTTAACAAGCCCACTACCGTTCGTTGTTCGATCAACAGTGGTATCGTGAATCACCACAATTTCTCCATCTGAGGTTAATTGGACATCCAGCTCTATCCCATCTGCGCCGGCCCGTTCTGCCGCAATAAACGCCTCCATCGTATTTTCTGGCTTGGTCCCCGAAGCACCTCGATGTGCTAATATTATGGTCATTTTTTCACCACCGTTGTCTGATCCAATCTGCTATGAATCCAAATTATGATGCCTTATGCTCAAGTCTTAGCTTGTCTGCGACCATCGCTATAAACTCTGAGTTAGTTGGTTTTGCTTTTGACATGCTGACTGTATATCCGAATAACGAGGAAATAGAATCAACATTTCCTCTGCTCCATGCTACTTCAATCGCGTGTCTGATCGCTCGTTCAACTCTACTAGCCGTTGTATTAAATTTCTTAGCAATATCTGGGTATAAAACCTTTGTGATGGAACCAAGCAATTCGATATCATTATAAACCATCGTTATAGCCTCTCTTAAGTATAGATACCCTTTTATATGAGCCGGAACCCCAATTTCATGGATCACAGACGTGATACTTGCTTCGAGATTCTTTTCCGATTTCGGTTCATGATGACTTTTCACTTGATTTGTGCTCCTCTTCAATCCACTTGCTTTTCCACTGACCTGACGGATATGTGTCACCAAATGCTCCATATCAAAAGGTTTTAAAATGAAATAAGAAGCTCCTAATTCAACAGCTTTTGTTGTAACATCTTCCTGTCCAAAGGCTGTTAACATAATGACATTTGGGACCCGCTTATTAAGCTCTCGCAATTTACCTAATACCCCTAATCCATCTAAATGGGGCATAATAATATCTAAAACCAGAACATCTGGTTCAACATCGTCCAATAGCTCCAAACACTCTTGTCCATTATGAGCCGTTCCAACCACTTCGATATCTTCCTGTGCAGAAAGATACTCATCTAATAAACCTACTAGTTCTCGATTATCATCCACAAGACATACTTTAATTTTCTTCAAATTTTTTCCTCCTCAACCCGTCGATTCCTTATTTTGACACTAATAGATAAATACGCCAAAGAAATTAAAAATCCTTTAAATTTATCGCTTTTTTTTATAAAAACTTACTCACACTCTGTTTTACTCTTGTTTTCGCCCTTATTCGACTTTGTTTTTTCATTTTGTCGAATTTTCTTTATGATCCATAAGAAAAGCACAAGGCGACCGTTTAGCGACGTACAAACCCATCCTGGCAGCAGAACCAGAACTCAAACGCGACGTCCTGTCGCTTCGTCTGCACTAATACATACGTCGCATCGCCCATGTACTCACACATCCTGTGAGCTTCTCCGGGCTAGGCGTTGGAGCTGAATGTCGCCCCAAAGAATTTTATAATTTCTCAAAGCATAAAAAAAGCGAGGGAACGCAGTTGCGGTCCCTCAGCTAGCTTTATCAGTCTGATCTTCATATATATCAATACCTGCTTCGTTTAACATCCATTCAACATGAACGCCATAGCCTGATGTTGGATCATTTACAAAGACATGAGTGACGGCTCCAACCATCTTCCCGTCTTGTACGATGGGACTTCCGCTCATTCCCTGTACAATCCCCCCTGTTTTCTTTAATAATTCAGGATCAACGACCTTTAATACCATTCCTTTTGTCGCAGGGTATTTTTGCGGAATCGTACTAACGATTTCAATATCAAAAGGCTCGACCTTATCTCCATCTGTCACTGTTAAAATTTGAGCCGGTCCTTCTTGTACTTGATTCGCTAATGCAATGGGAAGAGGCTTATCCATAATGCCATTGGTAATCGGCTTCTTTAATTTTCCAAAGATTCCAAATGGACTATTGGTTGTGATATCACCAATCACTTCCCGATTCGCGGAAAATCTCGCTAATTTCTCTCCTGGTGCACCGTTTTTCCCCTTCTCAATGGCTGTAACAGTTGATTTTACAATTTGCCCATGATCCACGACAATTGGTTTTTTCGTGTCCATATCTGAAATAACATGTCCTAAGGCCCCATATTTTTTCGAATTTGGTTCATAAAACGTCATTGTCCCAATTCCTGCCGCCGAATCACGTATATACAAGCCTAATTTAAAAGATTTTTCTTTATCATCTTTTACCGGCTGCAAAGTCGCATTTAATTTCTCTTTCCCTCTTTGTAAAGAAATATCCAATTCCTTTTGATTATTTCCAGCTTCATCTACAAATGGTGCAACATCAGCCATATTATTAATTTTTTTTCCATTTATCTTTGTAATAATATCTCCAAGCTGGATTCCAGCTTCTTCGCCTGGGGATACCTTTTTACCATCTGCTAATACTAAATGGTGCCCTACAACTAAGACACCAAGGGTATTTAGCTTCACTCCCACTGATTGTCCGCCAGGATATACTTTCATATCCTTTAAAACATTCACATCGACCTTTTTCACCGGAAGACCGGCAAATTCTAAAACAAATTCATCCGTCCCAGGACTTTTTCCTTCTAAAGAAATGGCCTGCTGACTTTCTTCTACATCGACCTTCTCTGAAGATGATGTAGAAACTGTCATTGCATTAGCTTTCATTATTGATTGCTCTTGACCTTCAAATAAGGTAATGCTCCCTGGTATCTGAATGAATTGTTGAACAGGTTTACTAAAACTTAACATTAAAAGTGAAACAAGGAGAATTCCACCTATCGCTTTTCTTATCCAATCATGCATGTACTTTTCACTCTCCTCGCTTTCTAGCCCACATCTTTAATTTAGCCCGGTTGTGCTTTATTTATAAGTGGAAGAAAGTAAAAAAGCTGTCCAATATAGGATAGCTTTTCAAGTATTTTTTAAAGTACCTGCGATTTCTAGTAATTCCTTTGCATGTTCCTTCGTTAATTCAGTCATTTCGGCGCCGGAAATCATTCTGGCAATTTCATTTATTTTTTGCTTTTTTTGTAAAATGGTCAATTGCGTCTTCGTTCTGCCAGATTCTTCTTTTTTTGAAATTAGAAAATGAATATCAGACATCGCAGCAACTTGTGGCAAATGGGTAATACAAAATACTTGGGATTGGTAAGAGATTTTCGATATTTTTTCGGCTATTGCTTGTGCAACCCTGCCACTCACGCCTGTATCCACTTCATCAAAAATAATCGAGGTGATGCCTTGATGCTTGGAAAAAATTGTTTTTAGCGCTAACATAATCCTTGATAACTCTCCACCAGAAGCCGTTTTAGATAATGGTTTTAAAGGTTCGCCAGGATTTGTGGAAATATAAAACACTACCTCATCTAGGCCATCTTTTCTAAATTCCAAATGATCTTTTTTATCCGATACAAAGACCGGTTTAAAAACCGCCTTATCCATATAAAGCTCTTTTAATTCACGATGAATAGAGGTGGACAATGCTTCTGCACTCTGCTTTCTTAATTTACCTAAATATTTTCCTTCAACAGCCAAGTCCTTTTTAATGGAATCCAATTTTTCCTCTAGCTGGTCAATCCGCGCTTCTCGATTTGTTAAAGTTTCCATTTCTTCTTCAATTTTAGCGCCATATTCAAGAATTTCTTCAATCGTTTCCCCATATTTTCTTTTCAGTTGGTTTATCTCATGGATTCGACTTTCAATTTCGTTTAATCGTTCTGGGTCAAATTCCATATTCTCCAAACCTTCTCTTATTCGTGTTGAAACATCCTCTAATAAATAGTAACTATTTGCAGTGGTTTCATAAGCATCGGAATATTGTTCATCTAGCTCAGCAGCACTTTCTAAATGGCCCATAGCATGTCCAATATAATCTAGTCCACTTTTCTCTCCTTGCAGTCCTTCATAGCTAGCCTTTAATGAGGCATAAATCTTCTCAAAATTTGCTAATTGCTTTCTTTCTACAAGCAATTGCTCATCTTCATTCAGTTTTAGGTCAGCATTTTGGATGTCTTGAGCTTGAAATTGTAAAAGATCTAATCTCTGAGCGATTTGTTGCTCATTTAATTTAAGATCATTTATTTGTTTAAGTGTTTTGATATAAGTTGAATAAATATCTCTGTAATTCATTAACGCGTTTGCAATTTTTTCACCACCAAATTGATCAAGCAAAGCAAGGTGGCGTGATTCATCCATTAACTCTTGATGCTCATGCTGACCATGAATATCAATAAGAGTCCGTCCCATTTCGCGTAAAATAGAAATCGTCACCAATTTTCCATTTATCCGACAGACACTCTTCCCATTATGAGAGATTTCTCGACGTAAAATTAACATACCATCTTCTATCTCAATGCCAAATTCACGCGAGCGCGAGTAACACGGATGATTTGGCGCTAAATCAAATAAGCCTTCAATCTCCGCCTTTTTTTCTCCATGACGAACAAACTCAGATGAACCTCGTCCCCCCATTAGCAGATGTAAGGCATCAATAATGATTGACTTCCCTGCACCTGTTTCTCCTGTCAAAACTGTTAGACCTTTTTCAAAAGAGACATGTATTTCATCAATAATTGCAAAATTTTTAATTGATAATTCCTGTAACACAATCAATTCCCCTTTTCTAAGAAAAGCGCAAGTGTCTGGTGTAAGAAGAAAGGCATGACGTCTACCACTAGTACGTTACATCGCAACGCCTTCTGACCAACATCCTGTTGCCCTCCAACAAGCAAATGTTCTGAGACAAGAAAAGTCCTGTCTGACTTTAATTAGCTTAGGTTATTAAGCGGAACATCGAGTAAAGCTACGACATCCTGTCGGCAGACTCACTTCGTCTGCACTAATACATCTATACGTGACGCCGATGAACTCATGGACTAGGCGCTGAAGCTAGTTCCAGCAGTAGCCGAATTTATCCTTTCCTAAATTTAACACATTTCAGAGCATATCAATAAATTTTTGATTCACTGATGTGGCATCTTCCGAAGTTCTGCAAATAATTAAACATGTGTCATCTCCACAGATACTGCCCATTATCTCCTCCCAATCTAACTGATCAATCAATGCTCCCACTGCTTGAGCGTTTCCTGGTAAAGTTTTCATAACAATTAAATTTTGTGAGTAATCAATTCCTACGAATGAGTCAGTCAAGGATCGTTTTAATTTTTGTAAAGGGTTAAAGCGTTGGTCTGCTGGAAGGCTATATTTATAACGACCATCCGCTAAGGGAACCTTTACAAGATGTAATTCTTTAATATCACGAGAGACAGTAGCTTGCGTAACATTAAATCCTGCATTTTCCAATTCTTCAACAAGATCATCCTGTGTTTCAATTTCCTTCTTCCCAATTAATTCACGTATTTTTATATGTCGTTGTCCTTTTGTCATTCGTTTTACCGCCTTCAAATTTATATAGTGTGGATTTGTATAATTATACTGTATTATACAACAAAAGACGGAACAAGCAAAAGAGGGGTATCCAATTGGACATCCCTCCTCTTACTTTTTAAATTGATTATGAGCTTGTTCTATAATCTCTACTGTGGAATGGGCAGAAAAGTCCTCCCCAATTGGATTGTGCTCATCTAAACCAAGCCATGAGAGGTGGATAAGAAATTCAATATTTCCTTCTCCTCCTGTAATCGGAGAAAATGATACGTTTTGTATATCATATCCCTGCTGTAAGGAGAATTGTTTAATTTTATCCACGACTTTTACATGAGTGCCTTTTTCTCTCACAATACCTTTCTTCCCTACATCTTCTCTTCCTGCCTCAAATTGGGGTTTTATTAAAGCTACGACATTGCTTTCAGGTGATAACAACCCTTTTAATACAGGTAAAATTAAAGTTAAAGAAATAAAGGAAACATCAATTGTTGCGAAACCAGGCATTCCCTCATCTAAATCTTCGGGCTTTACGTAACGAAAATTGGTTCTTTCCATCACCACAACACGTGGATCATTTCTTAATTTCCAAGCAAGTTGGTTATAGCCGACATCAAGGGCATACACCATTTTCGCACCATTTTGTAAGGCACAATCAGTAAAGCCGCCCGTTGACGCACCAATATCCAACATTACTTTATCTTGGACTGTTAATTGGAACTCCGTCAACGCTTTTTCTAATTTTAAGCCACCGCGACTAACATATGGCAATGGATTCCCTTTGACCTGAATGGGAATATCAATCGCTATTCTTTCTCCTGGCTTATCCAATCGAGTTTCATTTGAAAAGACAATCCCCGCCATAATCGCTCGTTTGGCTTTTTCACGTGTTTCTACTAGACCTCTTTCAACAAGTAAGATATCTAGCCTTTGTTTTTGTATCTTCATATTTGGTTACGCCCTTTTTTTCTTAGCAGGGAGCATAGAATTTATCTTATTCATAATCTGATCTGTAGTTAATCCAATCTCATTCCACAATTCTTTGACACTCCCATGCTCAATAAAGCGGTCAGGGAGCCCCATTCGCTCGATCGTTGTACTACTATACCCATGATCATGAGCAAACTCTAGGACGGCACTGCCAAATCCACCTTCAAGTACGGCTTCTTCCACCGTCAAAATAGGACCACCTGTACTTAAAATACTTTCAAGCATCTTTTCGTCTAGCGGTTTAATAAAGCGAGCATTTATTACTTGCACAGAAATCCCTTGTTTTTCGAATTGATAAGCGGCTTCCATTGACATTGGAATTGTTGTACCAAAAGTTAAAATCGTCGCTGTGGTCCCCTCTTTCAACACTTCCCAACTTCCGATTGGAATTGTTTTATATGTCTCATCCATTGGGACGCCATACCCGTTTCCTCGAGGAAATCTCATAGCAATGGGACCATCATCATATTGATTTGCTGTGTACACCATATGCTGTCCTTCATTCTCATCTTTCGGCATCATAATGACCATATTAGGTAATGAGCGTAGAAAAGCAATATCAAATACACCTTGATGAGTCTCCCCATCTGCTCCTACTAAACCAGCCCGATCTATTCCGATAAAAACATTCAAATTTTGCCGGCAGATATCGTGAAGCACCTGGTCATATGCTCTTTGCAAAAAGGTTGAATAAATAGCAAGGAAAGGTTTCATTCCTTGTGTTGCCAATCCAGCAGCCATTGTCGCTGCATGTTGCTCAGCAATGCCAACATCAAACATTCGATCAGGAAATTCCTCTGCGAATTTTTCAAGCTTAGAGCCCACTGGCATTGCAGGTGTTACGGCTACAATTCTTTGATCCTCACGAGCAAGTTTACGCACGGTTTCACTTACTAATGCACTCCAAGCTGGGGCCGTGTTAACTGGCTTGATAAGATCTCCTGTTTCCGTTTTATACGGACCAGTACCATGCCATGTTCCAACTTTATCATCTTCCGCTGGGCTAAATCCTTTTCCTTTTTTTGTAATAACATGAAGCAGAACAGGACCATCCGTTTTTTTCGCGTATTGAATATTTTCCAACAGTTCATCTAGATTGTGGCCATCAATAGGTCCTAAATAAGTGAAACCTAATTCTTCAAAAAAGATACCGGAAACGAGTAGATATTTCAAGCTGTCTTTCACACGTTCTGCAGTAGAAGCAAGCTTACCACCCACAGCTGGGATCTTTTTCAATAAATATTCTAGTTCATCTTTTACCCACTGATATTTTCCCGCAGTTCTTAATTTTCCAAGCACATTATTTAAGGCCCCTACATTCGGTGCAATCGACATCTCATTATCATTTAGAATAACCGTCATATTCGTTTGGCTGTCACCAATATGATTAAGAGCCTCTAACGCCATTCCACCGGTCAATGCTCCGTCCCCTATTACTGGTATCACATATGAGTTTTCTTTTTTGACATCACGTGCTATAGCCATTCCCATGGCGGCAGATAATGAAGTAGAGCTATGTCCCGTTTCCCAAACATCATGCATACTTTCTGACATTTTTGGAAAACCACATAAACCCTTGTGCTGCCGCAAAGTGTCAAATTGGCTCGCTCGACCGGTTAAAATTTTATGCACATAAGATTGATGCCCAACATCCCAAATAATTTTATCTTTTGGGCTTTCAAAACATTTATGAAGGGCGAGTGTTAACTCAACCACACCTAAATTAGGACCAATATGCCCGCCTGTCCAAGATAATTTCTCGATTAAAAATTCGCGGATCTCTTCACTTAGCTGCTCGAGTTCCTCCTTATTCATCGTTTTTAAAAAAGAAGGGTCTTTAATTGATAAAAGATCCAAATTGGATCACTCACTTTCATTTCTTTGATTTGGACTTAGTGTTCTTTTTCTTGTGATCTTTTATAATCGTAATGTGTATTTTTTCCTCAAGAAATTGCAGTACCTTGCCAACCTGAAAAATAATATTTCTTGAATAGGTAATCGCAAAGGTTTTTCCAAATGCTTTACCACCTACAGTAATGGCAGCTATAAGACTAGTTAAACCTACATTTAAACTATAATCAAGAGGGGAATTATTAGCAATATTATTGCTTTGTGCCAATTGGATGACAACTAATGTTGCCGCTGTACCACTAATGATTCCGGAAATATCTCCAATTACATCATTACAGAAATTAGCAAAACGGTCTGCATTTCGAATGATACGAATAGAATGCTTAGCTCCATAAACTTTTTCCGCTGCCATGGAGTGAAAAGGAGTTTCATTTGCCGCTGTAGCTGCAATACCTATCATATCAAATATTATTCCAATCAGGACAATAAAAAGCACAATCATCAAGCCAAAAGTCCATGATAGCCCATGCAAAGCTCCGTTGGAAGCGATTGAAAAAATAGCCGCTAACACAAATGTGATAACGGCTATGGTGATGCTCCATTTCATTGATTTATGTACAATTTCTTTCATAACCATTAAATTCCATCTTTCCATTAGTGTGCCGGATGGTCATAATAAGAGTAAAAATTACGGCTTAGGTCCAGTAGGTTTTCCCAAGCAAATACCGAATGTCACCATATCGGCGGTTTCCCTTTAAATTCGCTTTGACAAAGTCACCTTATGTCAGACTGGATTACCACTTAGTCCGCACTATAATCCCCTTATTATGTCTAAGAACAGTCTAGGAGATTTCCTCAACAACCCTGAACCTAGTTCCTAGCCTCTTTTGCAAAGTAGATTTCATATGGACGGAAGAAATAGGGACGATGGCCAACCGTATCCTATTCCTTATAACCATAATCCCCTCTAACTTCACTCAAGGCAGGCTACGCTGCTAGTGATACCCTTTTGTCACATTGCAGGTCTATACTTCACTATTCATGCAGTGCTTTTTGCCAGCTGAATAAATGAAGCCTCCGCGGTAAAGGGTCTACGCCCACATGCCTTTGTGGATCGCCCTTAAACCTTTACTCCCAGCTCCGACCCAAGGCTGGGCTCCTCAAGCCGAAACAAGGAACTTCATCGATATGCCCTTTAGTGAATTTTTAGGCCCACCTTCAGAACAGGTAGATTGACTAGAATACTGCACCATCCAGCAGTGTAGCGAAATTATATCATATATTTCTTTTTTCATCAATAAGTGGGAAGTTTACAAAACCTAATATTTTATTTCGTTCATATCCCACGATACAATGCTCTTGAATACATATTTATCCTTTAATTTTGCCGATCTGCGATCAAATCCGTTAGATAATAAAGCAACTCTGTATTTTGTTTTGTAAGATGTAAAGCAGTTTTAGCCTGTTTCGTATGATAAGCTAGCTGTTCTTTTGCACCCTCGAGTGTTAGTAATGCAGGATACGTACTTTTCGATTTCCCATCATCGCTGCCAATAGGCTTTCCAATCAGCTTTTCATCTCCAATCACATCTAAGATGTCATCACTAATCTGAAAGGCTAATCCTATATGTTGGGAAAATTCTTCAAATAATTTTAACTCTTCACTATTCGCACCAGCAATTTTAGCACCTGCTAAAACACTAAATGATAGTAACTTTCCCGTTTTGTGTTGATGAATGTATTCAAGCTCCTTCATCGTTAATTCTTGGTTTTCTGCTTCGATATCCGCGACCTGTCCTCCGACCATTCCAACTGGTCCAGCGTTTTTGGCTAATAATTGGATCAACCAAGCTTTGTCAGCGTTATTTAATTGATCATCATTCGCAATAAGCTCAAAGCTATACGTTAACAGTCCATCCCCCGCCAAAATAGCAAGTGCTTCTCCATATACTTTATGGTTTGTCGGCCTTCCCCGCCTTAAATCATCATCATCCATGCTAGGCAAATCATCATGAATAAGGGAATAAGTGTGAATCATTTCTAATGCACAAGCTGTTGACATTCCCGCTTGTGGATCCTTTCCATACGCATGTATAGTAGCAAATAACAGAAGCGGGCGAATTCTTTTGCCGCCAGCCGTTAAAGAATACTTCATCGCTTCCTGTAGCGATTGTGGTGCTTGCAAGGCATCAATCGCATTAATAAGATTCGTTTCAAGTTGATGTTTATAATGGTTGAGGTATTCCTCCTGATTCACGCTCACTCTTGCTCCTCCTCTTGGAGATGAAAATCCTCCTCTCCTTGATCTGTTAAGACTTTTGTTAATTGCTCTTCTGCATTCTTTAGGCGGTCATGACAAAATTTAGAATACTCCATCCCTTTTTGATAGATGGTCAAGGCCTCTTCTAGTGGGATATCACCTGATTCTAGGCGCCCAACAATTTTTTCAAGCTCATTTATCGCTTGTTCAAATGTCATTTTTTCTTTCATTTCTTTCACCTTTCTCCGCATAATCGACCGTGCAATAATAGTGTCCATCCATCACTCTAACAATTATCTTTTCACCGGTCCCTGCAGCTTCCGTACTTTTAATTAACTCGCCTTTTTCATTATACGTAACACTAAAGCCTCTCCGTAAAATATTCAAAGGACTTAGAGCATCTAATTTAGAAACTTTGTTCAAAAAATCGTGATTCTTCTGGTCAAAAACATACTGAATCTGCCTATTTAACCGCTCGTGAAGATAACGTAATTTTTCCTTATGTAATTCGATCTTTGTAGCAGGATGACGTGCCGCCAAAGCTTGATCTAACTTGCGGAAACGCTCCAGCTTCTGATGTAATAAACGTTCTTGCGCTGTGCGCAACCTTTCACTCCAACGATCTACAGTCTCCCATTTTTGCTCATAAATTTTATGAGGATGGCGATAAATATACGATTGGCGCAAATAGTTTAATTGAGTTTGCTTTAGACGAATCGTTTCAACCATTCCTCGATTCAATCGTTTTTGCAAATTTAATAATCGCTCCATTAATTCCTCTACATGAGGAACAGCCAGCTCGGCCGCGCCAGTAGGGGTAGGTGCTCGTAAGTCTGCAACAAAATCTGTAATCGTAAAATCTGTCTCATGACCAATCGCTGAAATAATTGGAATCGTAGATTGAAAAACAGCCCTTACAACGGCTTCTTCATTAAATGCCCACAGATCTTCGATTGACCCTCCCCCTCTTCCTAAAATAAGCACATCAATATCCTGGCGATCGTTAGCAGCCTGAATCGCTTCAACGATTGATTTTCCTGCTTGCGTTCCTTGCACAAGAACAGGAAGTAAGAGGATTTCGCCCATAGGATAACGTCTTTTGATGGTTGTTATAATATCTCGGACGGCTGCGCCAGTAGGAGAAGTAATGATCCCGATCTTTTGCGGATAAGCTGGAATCGACTTTTTATGAGAAGCTTGGAACAGGCCCTCTTTTTCTAACTTTTCTTTCAATTGCTCATAAGCAAGAAATAGCTCTCCAATCCCGTCTGGTAACATCTCTTGCACATAAATTTGGTATTGGCCCGATTGTTCATATACTGAAATATTTCCTTTTATTAACACATGCAAACCGTTTTCCGGATTAAATTTCATTTTTGTAGCCGATCTCGAGAACATAACAGCCATAATTCTTGCTTGATCATCTTTTAACGTAAAATATAAATGGCCACTTGTATGTTTTTTAAAATTCGAAATTTCACCTTTTACAAAAATATTCATTAAATGAGGGTCTGCATCAAATTTTCTTTTTATGTACTTGGTTAAAGCTTGGACAGATAAGTATGATGGATTCTTCATTTCTTCACCTTCTAATTAGTAAAAACGCAAGGACCTACTTTGAAGTCTGAATAACAATGGTTTTCTTTCACAGAAAAAGCTGCATTCCAATAATCTGGATGACAGCTTTTTCTCATACTCTTAATTCTATTGTACTTGTTTTTATCCATGATTGCGATGATTTAATTTATTTTTAGCCGACTTCACAGTGTTATATAATAACATTGTAATCGTCATAGGGCCGACACCACCTGGGACAGGAGTAATATATCCCGCTTTGTTGGAAACATCTGTAAAATCAACATCTCCACATAACTTCCCATTTTCATCACGGTTCATTCCTACGTCAATAACAATAGCGCCATCCTTCACATATTCAGATGTAATCATGTTTGCTTTACCAATAGCTGCGACGACTATATCTGCCTCTTTTGTGTGTGAAGCCAAATCGGTTGTTTTTGAATGCGTATAAGTAACTGTCGCATTTTCGTTTAACAATAACTGTCCCATTGGCTTTCCAACAATATTACTCCGACCAACAATAACAGCATTTTTTCCAGCAATGGTGATTTTCTCATACTTCAACATTTCAATAATGCCAAATGGTGTACAAGGAAAAAATGTATCTTGACCTGTCATCATTTTCCCAATATTAATCGGGTGAAATCCATCCACATCTTTTTCAGGAGAAATGGATTCTATTACCTTTATCTCGGAGATATGGTCAGGTAATGGTAACTGTACCAAAATTCCATGGATGTCGTTACGATTATTTAGTTCTGCAATATGCTGCAATAATTCATTTTCGGATACATTAGTTGGCAGCTCAATTAAAATTGATTCCATTCCGATCGCTTTGCAACTTTTTTGCTTGGATGTGACATACGTCCGTGAAGCTTGGTTATCTCCCACTAAGATTACCGCGAGTCCTGGCTTCATTCCCGCCTCTGTCAGCTCTTTTACTTCTTCTGCAAGCTTTTTGCGAGTTGCTTGTGCTATTTTCTTTCCATCAATTAATTTGGCAGTCATCCTCTTCCCCCTTGCATGGATTTATCCCAGTACAACCTGTCTGCTAGTCTCGCTATATTTAAAGATGCCTTCCATGATGATAGATACTAGCTACACGCCCTGTTGAACCAATATAAATCAGCCTTCTTTTTTAGCTTTTGAAAGGATCCCGTTAATAAATTTTCCTGATTGATCATCACCAAATATTTTTGCGACTTCAATGGCTTCATTGATTGCCACATTCTCAGGTATGTCATCATGAAATAATAATTCATACATACCTATCCTTAATATGGTGATATCGACTTTTGCAAGACGATCTAGTGTCCAGTTTTCCAAATGTTTTTGGATTTCAGCATCAATTTCCGGTAAATGTTGAATAGTCCCTTCCACCAATTGCTGTAAAAAAGAATCCTTCTTTTCGCCTTCTAATACATTCTCGATTGCTTCTTCTGCTTCTATTCCACTTATATTCATTTGGAACAAAGCTTGTAATGCCTTTTCACGTGCAGTTCTTCTTTTCATGTAGTATGATAATCTCCTTTAGGCCCGCATAGGAGGCGGGTCAAAACGGTATTGCGATGTACAGGCCATACTTAGAGCAGGCGAAGCGACAGAATGTCGTAGCTTAGCCTGCATTAGTACGTCGCGAACTTAGCCGTTCTTCCTTAATATCTAAGTTCCTCGCGTTTTGAGTGCCTTATTCTTCAATCTCTAATTCATGTTCTAATTTATGTGTTTCAAATGCAACGCCCACAATATGAATATTGACTTCTTCTGCTTCTAAGGCAGTCATATTATAAAGTGTTTGTTTGATATTATCTTGTACCTTTTGGGCTACAGTCGGAATTGATACACCAAAATCCATTAGACAGAATACATCCACTTTAATCCCATCATCTGTCAACTCAACTCGAATGCCCTTTCCATGATTTTTCTTTCCTAGCTTTTCAACAACACCACTAGCAAAATTCCCACGCATTTGCGCAATTCCATCTACTTCAGAAGCAGCAATCCCTGCGATTACCTCAATTACTTCTGGAGCGATCTCGATTTTACCATGACTTTGTTCATCGTCTTGAATCATTTCCAACATATTCATTGCTTCTTCCATGCTTTGCACCCCCAATTATTTTTGGCCCATTACATCGTGGATCTCTAGAAACTTCGTATTAAAGTCCCCTTGTACAAATGTTTCATTCTCCAATAAATTTAAATGAAATGGGATGGTTGTTTGAATTCCTTCAATCACAAATTCTCCTAAAGCACGTTTCATTTTGGCAATTGCTTCTTCACGAGTTTTCCCATAAGAAATTACCTTTGCTACCATTGAATCATAGTATGGTGGGATTGTATAGCCTGGATATACACCTGAATCCACTCTTACCCCAGGGCCCCCCGGAGGCAAATACATTTCAATCCGTCCTGCAGAAGGCATGAAGTTCTTTTCTGGATTTTCTGCATTAATTCTGCATTCTATGGACCAGCCACGAAATTCAACATCTTCCTGTTTTACATAAAGTTTTTCTCCTGCAGCGACACGAATTTGCTCTTTAATTAAGTCGATCCCTGTTACCATTTCTGTAACAGGATGCTCTACTTGGATTCTCGTATTCATCTCCATGAAATAAAATTCCTGACTTCCTCGGTCATAAATAAATTCAATCGTACCTGCTCCTGTGTACTCTACCGCTTTGGCGGCCTGAACAGCAGCCTGTCCCATTTGCTCCCTTGTTTCGGGATCAATAGCTGGAGAAGGTGTTTCCTCTAGTAATTTTTGCAGCCTCCGTTGGATGGAACAATCTCTTTCACCCAGATGAATTACATTGCCAAACTGATCTGCCAAAACTTGAATTTCCACATGACGAAAATCCTCTATATATTTTTCTAAATATACTCCTGGATCGCCAAAAGCTGTTTCAGCTTCTTGTCTTGTAATTTTAATTCCCTTGATCAATTCATCCTCTGTACGAGCTACTCGAATCCCTTTCCCGCCTCCACCGGCGGTGGCTTTAATAATCACCGGATAGCCCATTTCATTCGCTAGTTCAACGCCATCCTCAATTTTTTCAATAATGCCGCGAGAGCCCGGAACAATCGGGACACCTGCTTCTTTCATTGTTTCCCTAGCTACATCTTTTGTACCCATTTTAGAGATCGCATCAGGACTAGGCCCTATAAAGATGATATTGCAGACACGGCATAATTCTGCAAAATCTGCATTTTCAGCTAAAAAACCATACCCCGGATGAATGGCGTCACAGCCTGTTAATTTTGCAACCCCGACGACATTTAATGTATTTAAATAACTATCTTTAGAGGCATTAGGCCCTATACAATAGGCCTCATCAGCTAGTTGAACATGAAGCGCCTCTTGGTCTGCCTCAGAATACACAGCTACTGTCTCAATGTCCATTTCCTTACAAGCTCGAATAATTCTTACCGCGATCTCGCCTCTATTAGCGATTAATATTTTCTTTATCATAGCCCATACTCCTTACTTTTGCTTAACCAAGAATAATGGTTGACCATATTCAACCAATTGACCATCCTTGACAAGAATCTCGACAATTTCACCTTCGACTTCAGCTTCAATTTCATTAAATAACTTCATTGCTTCTACGATACAAACAACTGAATCCTCATGGACAATAGAACCTACTTCAACATAAGCAGGAGTATCAGGAGATGACGCCGTATAGAAAGTTCCAACCATTGGAGAAACAATTTGATGATATTGATCTGAATGAGCTTCTGAAGACTTTTCTTGCTCATTATTTTGTTGAACTGTTACATCCGGTGCTTGTGCAGGGGTAGATGGTTGAGTGGCCGCTACAGGCAATGGATTAGTAGGTGGTGCTTGAATTGATTGTACAGTCGATCGTTTTTTCAATTCTACTTTAGATCCTTCATGTTTATACACAAATTCTTCTATAGAGGATTGATCAATTAATTTGATAATCTCGCGAATTTCTTCTATTTTTAACATAATGACACTCCTTAAAATTTATGAGTAGCTGCTAATATCATAATATAATACCTCATAAAAATTCAATCCTTCCTTCTCTATTATTAAAAAAACATGAAAGTGCGTGTTCAAAAAAGAGGATAAAAAGGACCAAGTCGGTTAAAAATGCTAACGTCCTGTCAGTAACACCGAGGCCTGCAGGACGCAGGTCACAAAGGTGTTACGACAGGATCTTGCGGATTTAGTCTTTGATCCTTCTGGACATCCTGAACATCCTCTGAGAAAAGAAATGGGACGGATGGGAATCCCCCCTCCGTCCTCAGTTTATTTCGTGTCAAATTCGATATTCGGCACATAACTCGTACTGATTTCATCTTTTACAACTTTAAGGATACTCACAGCATCTGCTGCTGAATGTTCTTCTGCTTTCACCATAATATTGACTGTATGATCTTCTATTTCCACTAGTGCATCACTATATCCCAAACCTATTATACTTGTTTCAATAATATTTTCTTTTGTTGCCATTTCATCAATTTTTTCCATTTCATCATACAATTTATTTTTTTCATCTGCTGTTAATTCTTTCTCCCCTAATTGGCTTTGCAAGTTTAGCTTTTCTTCACTACGCTTATCTTGCAAATCCATGCGCATGGCTTCATAGATTTCATCACCCGCTGCTTGAGTCATGATGTCTATATCCTTATCGCTCATTTGGTTACTGGCACTTTCTGCTTCCTCTTCCCCGCTTGTCGCCAAATCATTAGATGTTGGATTCTGCAGAACATAATAGACCGATAATACGACCACAAGACTTAACATTGTTAATAACCAAACCGTTTGCTTTTTCAAGAGCATTAAGATTCCCCCTTAGATTTTTTTGGAATAACGGCCACTTTATGAACAGGTACATTTAAAGACTTGGTTACAGCCTCTCTAATCCATTTTTTCACTTGCATATTATCTGCTCCCTCCGCCACAACCAAAACACCTTGAATATCTGGCTTTCTTGTCTCTGAGGTGAGAGGCGTTTCTTTATCTCCATTTTGGATGATAACAATCTGTTCTTCCTTTGACTGATCTTCAACTTGTCTTGTCCCCCCGTTTGTATCGCCTTCTTGGGTTGTCTGATTTCTTAAGACAGTATCTTTCTCGTATACTTTTTTTTCTGTTCCAGAGACAGTGACAATAACGGTAGCACTTTGAACACCTACAATCGACTCCAAAGCCTCCTTTAACTGCTGTTCATACTGATCTTCAAATAATTGCATCCCATCATTTGATTCTGATTGCTTCGAACCAAATGCCTCAGAGCTTTCATCATATTCTTTATCTAGTACGGCTGCTGGATGTTCCTCGACATCACTTTTCCATAGGCTACCCATGATCATAAATAAAGCTCCTAATGCAAGTAAGATGAGAAGATAAGTTGTTTTACCGCCATTTTTTCCGGGAGGCTTTTGTTTAAGGTTTTCTAATTTTTCTTTTATCCATTGAAAAGGATTATTATGATTCGCCATCTTTTCCTGGTTCCTCCCCCGAAACAATTTCAATGACATCTTCAGGAATTTCCCATCGATTAGACAGTAAGGCTTTGATTTCACTGTTTGGCTGACTGCTTTCCTTCGGCTTTTCTTCTTTTGTATTGATATTAACTGGTTCTACAATCGTTATTTCATTTTCGGAAGGGGCGATATGAACCACCACCTGATTGATCTGTTCTTCTGGTTGATCCATATTGGCATCGGCAGAGATTTGTATGTGGTTAATTACGACCTGATAATGATCCATCAACTCCTTTTCCACTTCCTTTTTCATTTGGACAGCCATCTGATCTAATGTATATGCATCTTGTGAGGCTTGTATCTCTATTTTTTTCTTTTCTAGCAAATTTCCTGTTGATTGTTCACTTGCTTCTATCTTTTTTGTAAAAGAGGTCAATACTTGTTCATAATCACTTGATAATAATTGAAATAAAGGTGTGATAATGATGGAAATAAGCAATAGGCCTGTCACAAGCTTTACGTATTTTCGCATATTATTCGCCGGCAAAAGCATGTCGATAATCATTGCTAGAAGAAGGAAGATAATAATATTCAGAATCCAATCTTTTATAAATTCCATATGCTCTCCTCCTTACCGAACCATCATCGTAATATTGCCAGAGGTAATAATAATCGTCATACTAACAAAAAACATGAAAGAAACAATGGCTAATGAGGCAAACACATAAATCATACTGTTGCTTACAGCATTTAAACAAGAAATTACTGGGCCATCTCCAAGCGGCTGTAGTAAAGCTGCTGATAGTTTGTAAATAAAGGATATGATCAATATTTTTATAGCTGGAAAAGCGGCGATTAAAAGAAGAATGACGACGCCTGCAATTCCAATGGTATTCTTCAATAAAACGGAAGCCGATAGTACCGTATCAGCTGCATCTGTAAACATCTTCCCAACAACTGGAACAAAATTTCCTGTTACAAACTTAGCTGTCTTAATCGCAACCCCATCTGCAACAGCAGAAGCAGCTCCACGCAAGGACATCACACCGAGCAGAATCGTAATAAAAGCACCTAACAGGCCAACACTCGCTTTCTTTAGCAAACCAGCTAATTGAGAGACCTTGATCTCGCCATTCAAGGCATTGGCGATGCTCAACAATGTAGAAAGAAATAATAGGGGTAAAACGCCGTTTTTAATCAACAAACTACTAATATTTATTAAAAACACAAGGATCGGATGATAAAAACCTGAGGAAGTAACTCCTCCAGACGAGGCAATTAAGGCTAGTAAAAGCGGCAATAACGCCAAAATAAATTGACTCATTTGGTCAATCGCTTCAATTGCATATTCACTTGCAACCCGAAAACTATTGAGCGCGATAATAATAAGGACCATAAAAATAATTGAATAGGCAACCTTACTAACAGCACCTTGTTCAAATGCGTTATGAAGAGATTGCAAAAACACACTAAAAATTGTCAAAAGCATCAAAGTGCCTAAAAGCTTTAAATTCAGCGATATTTCTTGAACGATGAACGCAATAATTCCATTCATCCAGGCTTGCATAGAGGAGGTCCCGTCTCCTTTGACAAAGTCGATCAGGGTCCCCCGTTTACTTTCGGGTAAATAATTCCCGTAATTTTCAACAACTGTGTCCCAATATTGATTCAATTCCTCAAGTCCTAAATCTTCCATATAACGATCTAACGTACTCTCTTTTTCATCTTCTATAGGTTGTTCCTCTTGAGCATTAACTTGTCCGGGTTCCATAAACATAAGTATAAAGAACAAAAGAATCATCCAATGGCGGAATTTCATCTATTTCCACTCCGTTCTACAAATGCATTTTAGGCAGGCATTAGAGCAAGAATTGTTTCAATTAGAACTGTTAAGATTGGCACTGCCATCGCTAATATTAATATTTTCCCAGCTAATTCTACCTTGGCTGCAAGAGAACCTAGACCCGCATCTTTGCTAATATGAGATGTGAATTCTGCAATATAGGCAATTCCAATTATTTTTAAAATTGTCTTTACATACATAGAGTTCACATTAGCATTTGCCGCCAGCGTATCAATCATCATAATGATCTTCTGAATTTGATCAACAAGAAATAGGAATACTCCTGTTCCTGTAAATAATATAAGCAAAAAAGCAAACCCAGGCTTTTGCTCCTTAATCGCTAATACCAGAAATGTCGTAATCAGGGCGATCCCCGCAATTTGCAACATAACAATGACGGACTCCCCCTATCACTGAAATAAAAACACCGAACGGATTTTCTGAAAAAGCCCGTCAACGATTGTCACAACCATAAATAAGATATAAATAAAACCAAACAAAGTGACCCACTGGGCATATTCTTTTTTTCCCACCTGGTCAAGGATCGTATGCAAAAAAGCAACAACGATGCCGACTCCAGCAATTTTGAAGATGACATCTACCTCTATGCCCATTCTCGTAACCTCCTATTTATCCCGCATTTACGGGTAGTAAGCCCCCATTTCAAGAATTCATGAAAAAGCATAGTAGTATATATTCGGGAGATCACAGCCCTAATTTAGCTCTAGCACTAGAAATTAATCGTTATATCAATAAAATAATTATCAGCATTCCAACCAAAACGCCTAAATTCCTGGACATTTTTTCGTAAGTTTTTTGTTTCTCCCTTGCTTCCTTTTCTTCTCTTCCTAAATGATTCAATGTTAAGATAATTTGTTTTTGCTGAGACTCACGATCATGTTTCCCAAGATTAGCACCAAATTGTTGCAGGATTTCAAATTCATTTTGCTTTAAAACTGTTTGTTTCCATGTTTCTTTTAATGCCTCGTCCCATGCCTGATAAACGGTTATTTCTTCTTTCTCCAGAAAATGAGCAAACCTTTCGTAATGAACACAAATTGGATTAGGTAGCTGCTTTGATATTTTCATACAGGCCTCGCCAAGTGGAGTATGACCATACATGATCTCCGTCTCTAATGTTTCAAGGGAAGCTGCAAACAATTGAATTTGTTTCGGTCTCACACTTAATCTTCTTGCTATTTCAAATCCAATAAACGTTGTGGCAGCTAAGATGAGGAGAGAGCCGATCAATTTAAACATGATGGAACAGCTCCGGATTTCTAATTGGTTGCCCTTTGATATTCTTAATCGCTGCAATCGTTCCAGGACCGTCTATACGAGACAATTCAATAAATCGTTCAAATACTTGGGAATCAATAATTCTCTGAAGCAATGGCCTTTTCCTCACTTCCTCAAAGGAGTGACCATGGGTTGTCATCATTAAGGCAATCCCGGCATTGACTGCTTCCATAATTGCTAATTGATCTTCTTCCCGGCCAATTTCATCTACAACTAATACATCCGGACTCATCGAACGTATGAGCATCATCATCCCTTCTGCTTTAGGACACGCATCTAATACATCGATCCTTGGACCAAATTGAAGTTGCGGAATTCCATGCACACAACCGGCAATTTCTGAGCGCTCATCTACAATACCAACTTTTTTCGCAGCAAGCTTTTGATGGGATGAACCAGTTGAGATCATCCGAGCTATATCTCTTAATAAAGTCGTCTTTCCTGTTTGCGGAGCACCAATAATCATCGTGTTTTTCCAGTTTTCTTGATACAAAAATGGCAAATATTTTTCGGCAATACCAATTTTCTCCCTTGCGATACGAATATTAAATGAGGCTAGATGGCGGATCGCCTTCACATGACTGTTTTCAAGAATGACTTTTCCAGCTAAACCTATTCGATGACCACCATCAATGGTGACATATCCCTTTTTTAATTCTTCATCCAGTGTATAAAATGAATGATTGGCTAGCTTTGCAATAAATTGCTCAGCATCTTCTTTTGTAAATATATAGGAAAGAAAATGAGGTTGTCCTTTAGCAGCCACTTCCACCTGTCTCCCAATCCGTAGTCTAATTTCCTCCATCTCATTCCATATATGACTAGGAAGCTGAGTGATTAAATCACTGATTCGGCGAGGCATCATTTGCAATACAGCTCTCATTTGTTCCTCCCCCTCTATCAATCCTCTAACTAATATGTATTCAGCTTGTCTCTAAATATGAAATAACCTCTTAGAAAAAAACAAAAAAACGACTCTACATTCACATTTCGAATGTTAGAGTCGTTTTTACTGTCACAGTTTATTCTGTTTAACAATTAGAAAAAATTTCAGCGCTCTTAAGAATAGTTCGTTTATGCTCTCGAAACATAGCTTGCATCAGATGTATTAATAACTAGACGATCTCCCGTGTTGACAAAGAAAGGGACTTGGACCGTTAGACCTGTTTCTAATGTTGCCGGCTTTGAACCACCAGAGGCTGTATCCCCTTTTATACCTGGTTCTGTTTCACTCACCTCAAGTTCGACTGTATTTGGTAAGTCAACACCTAATGTTTCCCCTTGGTACATAATAAGATGAACTTCCATGTTTTCCTTTAGGAACTGCAATTCATATTCAATTTGCGCTTCTGGTAATTCAATTTGTTCATAGGTTTCATTATCCATAAACACATGCATATCCCCATTAGCATAAAGATATTGCATTGTTTTATTATCAATTTGTGCTCTTTCTACTTTTTCACCAGCACGGAATGTCTTTTCTTGAATCGCACCCGTGCGTAAATTTCTCAACTTTGATCTTACAAAAGCAGCTCCTTTTCCAGGTTTCACGTGTTGAAAATCAATCACACGCCAAATCCCTCCATCTGTTTCAATTGTAAGTCCTGTACGAAAATCATTTACTGAAATCATCTTTATTCCTCCAAGTTTGCATTAAATTATAATTAAATCTTTCGTTGAATGGGTAAGGGCTTCGTTTCCTTTTTCAGTGATCAGGGTGTCATCCTCAATACGTACACCGCCTACATCCGGCAGATAGATACCTGGTTCGACTGTGATCACCATACCCGGTTGCAGTGTAATCTTAGACCGTTTAGAAAGCCCAGGTCCTTCATGTACTTCTAATCCAATCCCATGGCCGAGAGAATGCCCAAAATAGTCTCCATATCCTTTTTCCGTGATATAGTCTCTGGCAATCGCATCCGCTTCGATGCCGGTCATCCCAGGTTTAATTTGTTCCATTGCTCGTAATTGCGCTTCTAATGTCACATCATAAATTTCTTTTAAAGTAGCAGCTGGCTCTCCCACCGAAATCGTGCGAGTAATATCAGACACATACCCCTTATGAAGGGCACCATAATCCATTGTCACAAAATCTCCCTTTTCAATCTCTTTATCACTGGCAACGCCATGTGGCATGGAAGATCTTTTTCCAGAAGCGACAATAATGTCGAAGGATGAAGAGGTGGCTCCACATTTTCTCATAAAAAACTCTAATTCATTCGATACTTCTAATTCGGTTTTTCCAGGTTTTATAAAATCAAGGATGTGTTTAAAGGCCGCATCCGCTATGTCTGCTGCTTCTTTAATTTTAGCAATTTCATCATTCGTCTTAATTAACCGCATATTTTCCATCAAATTCGAAACAGGGACAAATTCTGCAGAGACAGCTTGGTCGTATTGAGTCCAAGTAGAATAAGACATATAATCTTGTTCAAATCCTAACTTTGTTATACCTAGCTCTTTTACTTTCGCTGCCACCTCATCCATAATCGGTCCTGAATGAATAGAAATCTCATATTCTTGTGCCTGATTTTGAGCTTGTTCCGCATATCGAAAATCAGTAATAAAGATCGCTCGGTCCTGTGAAATTAAAGCTAAGCCAGCTGTTCCTGTGAAGTTCGTCATGTAGCGTACATTATATGGACTTGTCACAAACATGCCGTCAATTCCCAGTGATTGGAAAGACGAACGGATTTTATCTAACTTGCTCATTTTACCCTCTCCCTTGTATGTATTGCTTTAAAGCTAGAAGTGCTAATTCATAACCGTATAGTCCTAAACCCGTAATTTGGCCAATAGATACAGGGGCAGTTACTGATTTACTTCTAAATTCCTCTCTAGCATAAACATTTGAGATATGCACTTCGATCACTGGTAAATCAATAGTGGCAATTCCGTCTCTCAGGGCAATACTATAGTGTGTAAACGCACCTGGATTCATAATAATGCCCGCATATCCTTTGTTTTCTGCTGCATGTAATTCATCAAGAATGGCGCCCTCATAATTAGATTGGAACAGATCGATTTCTATGCTTTCTTTCTGACACAATTGATGTAGGTTTTCTTCCAATTTAGCTAACGAATCTGTCCCATAAATATCGGGTTCTCTTTTTCCCAACATATTTAAGTTAGGGCCATTTAAAACGAGTATTTTCATTTTTCTCCCACCCAAAAATCAAAATCCTTTCGCAAACACATTTTACCATAAAAAGCCAACCAGCATCTAGTTATAGTGTAAGGTCAATGAGATTCAACTTTCTTCCAGTATTGTTGTTCATTATACTCATATGAAATCGAATAGCCAATAAAAATTCCATACAAAATGAAAAAGCTCGCTTCCGTTAGAATCGTCATGATATTATAGTTCGTAATAAACTGAATGGTGGGAATAACAGGATAGAAGACTAAAAAAACAAGACAAAAAAGTGCCGCTCCGTAAACTCCTCCCCATATAATCGATCGCTTCGTTTTCAATAAAGCATAATAGCCACTCGCCACCGCTATTGAAATCAACCCATATATTAAACAAGATATCAAGATCCCCAGCCAGCCATCTTTCCAATCGCCGTTAAAAATCATTAATATGAATGATGGCTTAATCTCGGTAAAATGAAAGTAATGAGCGGCAAAGCATAATAAAGTCCCTCCGGCACCTGCAACGAAACCTGTATAAATCGACAATTGCGTTAATGACATATAAAATTGCGTGTTATATTCTCTATTGCGCACAATTCTCACCTCAGCCTTATCTTGCCCATTTTCAGCTGTTACATTTATAACTGGTGAAATTTTTATTTTTTTAGTAAGATATAGATGAAGCCTTTTAAGCGAAACTTGATCTTCTAGAAGAATGATTGTTTGCATTATTGGTTTCCAGTGGAAAATGAATTAACATCTATTCTATTAATGTTCAAAATAGTATATTTGGTTTTCTTTTTGGGAATACTGTTCAATACTCCCGAGGAGGTGGCATTCTTGATCATACGGAATTGGTTATTTGGTGGAATTATCATCGCTGCTCTTATTGGATTAGGTACTTGGCTTTATTATAATCCTGCCAGTCTATTTCTTCAGCTGTTTGTCACGGTTCTCATTGCAGGAATTATTTTTCTTGTTATTCGTGCTTTTATGAGGAGAAAGAACAGTTATAAAGAAAATAGATCTTACGCGAAAGCAGCTAAATTCTCGAGAAAAAAGTATGAGCAGCCAAAGAAAAGTGCTCATACAAATAAGTCTACAAAAAGACCGCTTCGCAAAAAGTCAACAGCCCATTTAACAGTGATTGAGGGAAAAAAAGGGAAGAAAAAAGACCGTGCTATTTTTTAATCAACTAATATGTCCAAGTTTTCAAAAATTCTCTTGTTCTGATACGTCCTGTTTCAACGAGGACGTCTTTTTTTTGATCTGATAAATGAAATTCAGTCGTTAGACCCTCACCTAACGGGATAAAAATGATGTTCTTCTCATGTCTCCTTGAGATATAGCGCGCATCATGAACGTTTTTCATGGTACTAAATAATGCCTCAAATAATGATAACGCATTTTTTATTTCTCTTTTTGGTTGTTCATCAGCTCGATAACTAAGTTTGATTCCAAGGATGGGACGCTTCTTCTTCCCTTTCTCTTCATCAAATAACCAGATCGGGAAATTACTTAATAAGCCCCCATCCACGATAATATTTTTTCCAGACAGGGAACGTAATTTCACAGGCTCAAAGAAAAAGGGAAGCCCGCAGCTCATTCTTACAGCCTTAGCAATCGGGAATGTTTCTTTTGGAATCCCTAATGCCTCAAGGTCATCTGGTAATACGAGTAGTTTTCCCGATGAAAGATCTGAGGCAATCAGTCTTAACTTTCCCTTAGGTAAATCTGCAAACGTATAGACCCCTTTATCCGCTAATGTTTGACGAATCCATTCCTCCAATGCTTTCCCTTGATATAAACCCATCCGCCAGTATAAACATAACCATTTTGAGATGGTTAAGGGAATAAGGGTCTTTTTTTGATCTAAAAAAACGGAAATCTCGGTCTCATTCAAGAGTTTTAGAATTTCTTTGCTTGTATAACCCGCCGCTATAAAGGTAGCCATAATTGCCCCAGCGCTTGTTCCCGCCAATCTGTTAAAGTTAATACCCTTTTCCTCCAAGACCTCGTAAGCCCCTATAAGGGCATAACCCTTAATCCCACCACCTGAAAATACGCCATCTACGTCCATTCCCTACCCCTCCTGTTACTGCCTTTTTATTATTTTAGAAGAGGAAAACATTTTTAGAACAGAAGACAGGCTTTGATTATTTTATGTGATACACTTTTCAACAAAACGCTTGATTGTTGAAGCGCATTTATATGTCTTACAGAAGAAAAGTAACTTAGTACAATAAGAAAAAAGGGCGTTAATATTGAAATGCCCAATTAACGCTCCCAAAATATTTCTATATTATTTAATGAGACGTATAAATCGCTTTTTACCAATTTGTAATACTTCTTCATTCATTAATACACGGTCTAAATCATCTACATTTATTTTTTCTTTATTGAGCTGTACACCATTTTGTTTAACCAATCGTATAAATTCGCTTTTACTTTTTACGAATCCTTTTTCAATTAGCTGTGGGATGATGGCTTCAACTGTTTCTGCACCAGCTTCTATTAATAATTCTGGGATATCATCTGGTATTTCTTTTTTACTAAAAGCCGTTTCAAAATATGATATCGCTCTTTTCGTTTCTTCTTCTCCACAGTATAAATTCGTAATAATTTTAGCCAATTTAAGTTTAATATCTCTTGGATTTACTCCTTTTTCAAGAAGCAGTTTAATGTTTTCTATTTCTTCTGGATGTTCATCCGTTGCCAGCTCAAAGTATTTAATAATTAAGCTGTCTGGTACTTCCATAACTTTTTTAAACATTACTTCTGCCGGTTCATATATTCCGATATAATTCCCAAGACTTTTACTCATCTTTTCTATACCATCAAGACCTTCAAGCAAGGGCATAAAAATGGCAATTTGCTTTTCTAATCCCCAGTGCTTTTGAAGAGTACGGCCCATAAGAATGTTAAAGGTTTGGTCTGTACCACCTAATTCAATATCCGCTTGTATCTCTACCGAATCGTACGCTTGCATTAGTGGATAAAAAAATTCGTGAATTCCTATTGGTACTTGATTATTATATCTGTTTTGGAAATCATCTCGTTCTAATATTCTTGCAACTGATGTTGTTGCTGCTAATTTAATGACTTCCTCGAATGTTAATTTTGAAAGCCACTCACTGTTATAGCGGACAGAAGTTTTTCCTGAATCTAAAACTTTAAAGATTTGTTCAAAGTATGTTTTTGCATTTGCTTTAACCTGTTGATCACTTAGAGCTACACGACCTTTTGCTTTTCCAGTTGGATCTCCAATACGACCTGTAAAATCGCCGATAATAATTACAACTTTATGACCTAGATCTTGCATCTGTTTTATTTTTCTTAATACAACTGCATGACCTAAGTGAATATCAGGTGCAGAAGGATCAAGCCCTAATTTAATAATAAGCGGAGTCTGTGACTGGTACGATTTCTTTAATTTAACCAGTAATTCTTCCTCGTTTACTATTTCTTGAACACCTTTCTTAATAATTTTTAATTGTTCTTCAGGTTTTACTATCATACTAACATCTCCTTGAAATATTTTTTCTCTAATATTGCAAGCACTATAAGGAGCAAAGGATGAGAACAAAAGCGCAAGCGCCTTGATGTAAGAAGAAAGGCTAAATTCGCGCCGTCCTGGCGCAACGCCTTTCTGACCAACATCCTGTTGGCCTCCGACAAGCAAATGTTCCTGAACATAGGAAGGGGCTTTTTCCCCTTCCTATGTTCAGGGTTATTAAGCAGAACATCGGCTAAGGCCGCCACGTCCGCATGTCTTCGCCGATGGACTCGCCTCCCGCGAGCCTCGAGCCGATGGCGCCTGGAGCTAGACAACAACTGCCCAGCCTTGAAGCAATCTTAAGAAAAAATTTATACTTTCTTATCTTATTCAATAAAAAAAGCCCTTTTGGATTAACCAAAAGGACGATTCATCTCGTGTTACCACCTTTAATTCATAAGCAACTCACATAGCTTATCTTAGTAAGTACAGTCATTTGACGATACCTTAGCACATGATTACGGGTGCTTAACCGTTATAGCCTACTAAGGAAATCCTGTTCGGTACACAGCTCCAAGATGTATTCACAATCGTTCAACATGCACCTCTCATCAACCGGTAACTTTCTGTCTGTTTACATGATTGCTACTCTTTCTTATCATAGCCTTTGTTCTTATACTCCGAATGCTTTAAACAAATCTTCGTTATGCAAATACTAATTGATACATATCATATCTATTTATTTAAATTTGTCAATCCGAATATTCTTGTTCATTCTAGCTCTTTCGGACATAAAAACACCCCTTTAGATAAAAATAATCTAAGGGGGTGTTGCATCGCGACTTTATTTTAAATCCACATTTTTTGTTGCATAAAAATTTATAAACCACATTTTAATTGGGCGTTACAGTTGTCACAAGTATTGCATCCACCAATATCTTTAACATTTCCTTTGCGGCAGACTGGACATGTATCTCCTACCTCAGATCCAAATGTAACACTTGTTGAGCGGAGGTCTTGGATTGTATCAACAAGTACCACTGGTTCACTAAACTGTAGCTGCTCACTTGTCTCCGCTGTATTATCTTCTGCTTTCAAGGTAAGTACCTGTGAATCACGGCTTCCATCCACATAAACGGTTCCGCCCTTTGCTCCTCCCTGATAGAGTCGCTCATACACCTTTTGTACTTGTTCTACCGCATATCCTTTTGGTGCATTCACAGTTTTAGAAATAGAGCTATCAATCCATCGTTGAATGATACATTGTACATCCGCGTGAGCCTCTGGCGCTAGACTCATTGAAGTCACAAACCATTCTGGTAAATGGTCTGGATCGGTATCAGGGTTTGCTTGTAGAAATTCTTCCACAATATCTGCTTTGACCTCAATAAACTTCCCGAGGCGTCCGCTGCGATAATACGTGAAGGAAAAATAAGGCTCTAAACCTGTAGAAACGCCAACCATTGTGCCTGTACTCATTTTTGTTACTCTCTAGAAATTATAGAGGGCGGGATTATTAGTACCCGCTCCCCATGTCGCCATGGGGATCAGACTATATCATCAACCATGTTTTTATGTCTATTGCGGTGACACGGATGTTCACATAAACAAACCAAATTCGTTAATCTATTTGCTTCTTCCCAGTCTCCATTAAACTCCCTAAAAGGGATAATATGATGAACAGATAGTTCTTTACCATATTCTTTCTCGGTTAGTCCGCAATCTTGGCAAGTAAAATTATCTCTAATTCTGGCTTTTTTTCTTTGAGATCTCCAGTTAGGACCATAATAAACAATATCGCCACCTTGCCAAGCCAAGTTATTTTCCCCCGAAAAAGCTCCGGATTTTGTATAATATTCAGCCATACAAGTACTATCGCAAAAATTCCATTGCCTTATTATGGAGGGTTTACGTTCTAATGTACGTGAGCAATTAGTACATTGAATTTTAACTCGTTTTCTATACTGAATTTTACCTCTTTCACCATTTGCTTTTCCCAGACAAGACCTAGAGCAATATTTTGCAGTTTCTTTTCTTGATTCAATTACCTTGAATTCTTCCCCGCAAGCAAGACAAATTTTCGTGATTTGTTTTTTTAAATGTTGATTTGTGTTTTTGCCATTAGCTCTTAAGTAAGCCGTACGACAAGTTCGATTGCAAAAGTTACTCTTACTAATGGAAGAAGGTTTTCTTAATAATTTATTACCGCAATATGCACAAATTACAGTTGTCTTTTTACTTAAATGTTGAAAAGCATCTGGTTTTTTTGAGTGGTATTCCGCTTTACATTTTCGGGAACAAAATTTCTTTCTTTGATAAAGACTGGGTTTAACATTCATTGTAATTCCGCAATTTAAACATAATTTTTTCATTATGTCACCTCATTATATTCTTATTTCTCTGAGGTGCATATTTCATGGTTGCTCAGCGTGTAGTCGTTGAAGGGTCAGCCACGACTTCCCTGCGGATTGTCTCCACCATTCGATTTTTACTCTAATTGAGCGTTGGCAAGACGCGAGTACGAATGGATACTGAGAGTTTCCCGCATATAGCCAAGTTTACGCTACATCTTCACAGATATAGGGGGCAATCACTTTACCCGTAGGCGCAACAGTTAGTAAATGTGAATTACGAATACCGTATGCTAAAATATCTTCCCTTATCTCCTTTGGCATCTGTTTCATATAACCTGTTTCAATAAAGGCTTGACGTAAATGTTTTGTTTCTTCTTCCGATTCCCCTTGAAGGAATGGGAAACTACCTTTTTCTTGCGCAATTTCAATCGACTCTTTGTAGGCTTCTGTTGCAATGGTTTCAAATACTTGATCAACTAAAGTGTTTCCTGCAGCTGATCCATATTCTTTTTCACAATAGATTAAGAGATCTGCAAGTCCCATGACGCCAAGGCCTACGCGTCTTTCTCCAAGTGCTTGTTTTTTATTGTCTTCTAGGAAATAAGGAGTTGCGTTGATGACATTATCCTGCATTCTTACACCGATTTTAACGGTTTGTCTTAGTTTTTCAAAATCAACAGTCTTCTTTTCTTTATCTGCCATATTTGCAAGATTGACAGCCGCTAGATTACAAACAGAATATGGCGCGAGTGGTTGTTCTCCACACGGATTAGTGGCAACAACTTTTTGTCCATATGCTTTCGCGTTGGTCATGTCATTCGCATTATCAATAAAGAAAATGCCTGGTTCTGCTGAATAGGTGGCACAAATATTGATTAAATTCCATAGTTCCTTTGCTTTCATTTTTCGGTATGTACGCACTTTATGACCAAGTTTCTCCCATTCACGTACATCGCCAACATTATGCCACTCTTCATTATAAATCTGCATGGATTCCTGATCATAATTTTCAACATCAGGGAAACGAAGCTCATATTCACCATCTGCATCGACTGCTTCCATAAAATCATTTGTCAAACAAACAGAAATATTAGCTCCCGTTAAAAATTCAGAGTTATGAACAGAATACGTTCCACCTTCATTTAATTTCTCCTCAGCCTCAAGAAAAATAGACTCATCAAAACCGCCATATCCAGGCATATTACGATAATTGAGAATCCCTTGGTACATTGATTCCTCTGTGTGTGTTAAAGGAGTAAATTTCAGTTTATCTTTGGCATGTTTTTTAATGACAGGATCTGTTGTATTCTCGATTAGGAATTTTAAAATTCTTGGGTTCTGCATTTTGGAAATAATAAATTCCACAATATCAGGATGCCAGGAAGACAACATGATCATTTGAGCCAATAATGTTTCGTTGATTCGTTAAATCAACTCTCTAAGTCACCTTAGAGTTCAGACCATATCTTACACTCATCTGAGTGTCCTCGCACTTCGGAATCACTTGATTCCTACTCTACTCGCTTCCACATAATGTGTGCTTTCGATGGTCGTTGAACCTTCGCCAATTTAACAGGCGCTTGGCTGCTGATTGTCTTTGTCCACTTACTGTTTTCCAGCATTCACGCTTACTGTTTCCAGTTACGTTGTAGCCAGTAAGTCATCTATGACGCTTTTTACATATTCGAAATTGTTTAGGATATCATCTTCCCAAAAACGAAATATTTGATATCCATTATTTTTAGCTATCTCATTTTTTTCTTGGTCAATTTTAATTCTCTCGATTTGCCAATCTTGTGGATTTGGATAAAATTTGGGATTAGCATGCCAATAATCTCCATCACATTCGATAATTAAATTATGATCCTTTAATAGAAAATCATATTGTCTTTTTTCTAAGATAAAAGAGTATTGATAATTCACATTATTTTTTTGTAAATAGCGTTCAATAATCTTTTCAATATTAGTTTTTTGGAAGCTCTGATTTTCCATCTGTTTTAGTGTAGCGGCACGTATTTTTGCAATAGTTTCTTTGCTATAAATTCCTGTTTTACCACTATTCCATGAAGGAGTACGATTTTTTCTTCTTGTCTTAGCTGTCTTGACAATAATTCTGTCAAAATGTGTTTCTTTCTCTTCTTTAGTCATAGATTTATGCCATGCAGTTGTTTTTATTGATCTTAACTTACTTGCACAAGTATCACTGCACGTCTTGGTCAATCTATGAGGCCTCGTACAGGTATCAAATTTAGAATTGCAAACAATACAAACAAGCGGCTCTCCTTTACTTCCACAAGAAGAACTACAATATTTCTTAGGTTTTCCCCTATAAAGTCCTACGGTGCCTTCACAAAGTTCATAAGAGCATTTTAAATCTTTTGGTTCATAATAGTATTTTATTAAATATTCTTCTAATTTTAGATCGTGTTCCTTTTTCAAATGTGATGTAAATCGCCCTTGTTTATTATGAGATAATTCGAATCCACAAATTTTGCATTCTTGTGGCTGCTTTGCGTCATATGGTATCACGTTTTTCACCCCAAATAATTTAAAATAATTATACCAAACTTGGGTGTTAATTAACATGCATGACCATAAAGAGTTCCCAGCAATTCACGAGGTTTATTTATAGACGAGGCACTATGCTAATTTACCACGTCTTGACCCACCTTGTTCAACTAGATGTGTAAGCTTTGCAATATCATCAAGCCATGAAACAGATCCCGATGATTTCCCGTTGACACCACGAGCGAGTGTATTCCGGGGTCTTAAAGTGGAACCATTCGTACCAACTCCGCCCCCTCTACTCATGATCTCCATTACTTGCTTACGGTGCTCCGAAATGCCTTCTCTAGAATCTGGGACAAAAGGCATAACGTAACAATTAAAGTACGTTACATCCGTCTCAGACCCAGCGCCATATAAAACTCGTCCCGCCGGAATAAAATTTAAACTTGAAAGTTCTTGATAAAACTTCTCAAACCATTCTTGTTTTTTGTCGGCTGTCTTTTCTACCGCAGCCAAACCATTGGCGTTTCTTTTAGCAATTTGTTCATAAAAAACTTCCAACGGTTTTTCGATGACATCAAGCGGACGATCAATGAGTCCTGTCTGTCTTTCTTCTGCCTCATCTAACGAATTACGGAATTCCTCTTCTACAAGAACTTGGGCTGTATTCTCTTCCCAATCAATTGATTGGATAAAACCTAATCCTCTTGCCGGAAATTTCGGATCTTCTTTAATCGTTAAAACAATAAAGTCACCTGCTGCTAATGTTACTTTTTCTGTATCCTTATATGCATACCGATCAATCATAACTAGGCGGGATACTCCCTTATGTGTGATCTTCATGTCTGCTGTAATGGAAAATACTTGTTCGAACTGTCGAATATCCTTGTTCAATCTTTCAATATTCAAATCTGCATATTGTTGAAAAGCTGTTGCCATTTAACTAACTCCTTTCCATCTTAGAAACACATAAATCCCTATAAAATAATCACTCTCCATACTATATATTGTTTCTAAACCATTATTAAACACAATATATTGTAAATCAAGTAAAAAGATTTTGCCTTTTGTCAAATTCGAAAATGGATGATATCGTGAGAAAAACAAAGATTCATTATGAAAGAATCAAAAAAAACGACAGTTTTGGATATTTTTCTTTTTCGTATTCATTACCCATTTTACTAAATTTCCTCACAACTCATATAAAAGTTTTGATAAAGGCCGCATTGAATAATATAATAAAAAATAGGCTTGTTTACCAGAGGGGGGAAGAAAAAAATTGACAGCTTTATACACATTACTTATTATTTTAGGGATTATCATCATATTTTCTCTATATAATTTTTTTCATCAAAAGAAAATTATAAACACACTTTCAGAAGATGAATTTCGTTCAGGCTATCGAAAAGCGCAACTCATTGATGTGCGTGAGACAAATGAATTCGATGCCGGCCATATTTTAGGGGCTCGCAATATCCCTATTTCTCAATTAAAAAATAGAATGAAAGAAATTCGTCCTGATAAACCAGTATATCTTTACTGCCAAAGTGGAATGCGCAGCGGAAGAGCTGGGCAAATGCTATCCAAAAAAGGATACAAGCATCTTTACCAACTACAAGGTGGATTTAAAAAGTGGACCGGAAAAATAAAGGCCACAAAAAAATATAATAGTTAATCTAAGCACCGCAGAGTCCTAATTGTCTGCGGTGCTTTTATATGCCTTAATAAAAGCCTAATCCTCCACACAGAAATAGATATTTAGTTTTTTGGCTATACTAATACCTAACTGCTAATAACCCCACCTGATATGTCTCGCTTTATTTGTAGGAGGTACTTATGTCCGTAAACATACAATTCGACCAAAATTGGAGAAAAGATTTTATAGAAAGACTAGAAAAAGACGGTCCTTGGGCTAATGTAGAACTATTTAAACTGGCAATGAAAACCGAGAAACATTTAACAATTCCTAGCTTTGAAGGTTTAGTAGCACCAAAATATTTGCAGCAATTAACCCCATTGCCCCATCAACTGGAAACCGCTCAACAAGTGGTTGAAAAAATGAACGGAAAGGCGATTCTAGCTGATGAAGTGGGATTAGGGAAAACGATTGAAGCGGGGTTGATTTTAAAGGAATATATGATTAGAGGGCTGGTCAAAAAAGCGCTCATTTTGGTACCAGCCTCCCTTGTTTCTCAGTGGGTTAGCGAATTGAACGAAAAATTCCATATCCCAGCTGTTCCCCAAAGGAAAAGTTATGTATGGGATCAATTTTCTGTTGTGGTCTCCTCAATCGATACGGCTAAACGCAGCCCACATCAAGAAATAATTGCTAAGCAAAATTATGATCTTATTGTGATTGATGAGGCCCATAAATTAAAGAATCCTAAAACGAAAAACTATCAATTTGTCCAATCTCTTAAGAAAAAATTTTGTCTTTTATTAACAGCTACCCCTATTCAAAATCGTATGGAAGAAATTTTCCACCTTGTTTCTTTACTTAAGCCTGGCCATTTAGGGTCAGAAAGTGGCTTCTTAGACCAGTATAAAAATAATAAAGCCTCACTTCAACAAGATGAATATTTAAAAGAATTAGTGAATAAAGTGATGATCCGAAATAGACGAGGTGAAACAGGAGTAGAATGGCCTGAACGCCATGTCGAAAGTATCTTTATCGATTTTTCAAGAGAAGAAAAAGCATTATATCAATCCATTGATACATTAAAAAACGCAGTAGATGGATTTGCTGCACATGGGTTTTCGCTTCTCACCCTAAAAAGAGAAGCATGTAGTAGTAGAGAAGCAGTATTCATGACGTTAAAAAATATGCTGAATAAAATGGATAACCCTTCTCCAGCTATTGTTGAGAAAATGAATGATGTCAAGCAAAAAATTGATGCCGTTCAACAAAACTCGAAAGCTGAAAAAGCGTTAGAATTAATTCAAACGATCAATGATAAAGTCATCATTTTCACAGAATACCGCGCAACCCAATTATATTTACAGTGGTTTTTGCAAAAAAATGGCATTCTCTCTGTTCCTTTCAGAGGTGGGTTTAAACGTAGTAAGAAAGATTGGATGCGAGAGCTGTTTAAAAATCATGCTCAGGTGTTGATCGCCACAGAAGCGGGTGGAGAAGGGATCAATTTACAATTTTGCTCCCATATTATTAATTTCGATTTACCTTGGAATCCGATGCGACTAGAACAACGAATTGGACGAATCCACCGTTTAGGACAAGAAAAAGATGTTCATATTTATAACTTCTCAATTAAGGAAACAATTGAAGAACATATTTTAAAACTACTTTATGAAAAAATAAATTTATTTGAACGAATCGTTGGAGAGTTGGATGAAATACTCACGAGGTTTGATCATTTAAACATGGAGGAATATGTCCAAGATATTTTCCAAACCTCTCATTCTGAAGGGGAAATGAAAATTAAAATGGATAATCTCTCTTCTATCATCCAATTTGCAGATTCTATAAGAAAGGATGAGGATAATATTGCAGCAGAATGACATTCGCGAATATCTTGAAACCTTTTTTACAGAAAATGATTGCCCGATTGAACAAAATGAGCCAGGATATATGACCGTACAATTAACCATTGATATGGATAAAGCATTAATGAATCGTCCTTTTTACTGGACTTATTTAGAAAAGACGGGTGGAACGCCGAATCCAATGAAAATTCACCTAATCACAGATCCAAAACAAGCACCAGAAGATTTGAAAGGCGAAGTGATTCATTTCGGAGCTCCACGTCTGCATCAGCTCTTCGCTATCACGAAGCAAAGGGCTGGGTTTATACGTCTTTATGAAAATCCTGCGAAAGGAAGTATCAATAAACAAGTTCCCTTGCACCCATGGTTAATGCTGAATATTAAAGTCTCTTATGAATGTGACAGAAAGAAAGATATTCTAAGATCGCTTGGATTAAATTTGATCAATGGAGTTTTGTTCGACCAGTTTTTCGATAAAATGGAGCAGATAGATCTCCAAGCAAAAATTCCTGACTATTGCTTTACCGTTTCCCCGATTATTAAACCAGAAAGTGGCTTAAATAGAATGGAAGCCTATTTACAAAAAGAACTACATTCGACAGATCATACATGGGCCGAAGAAGCAAAATTACGTTGGGAACAAGACTTAGATCTGCTGGATCATTTCTACGAGGACCAAGAAGAAAAGCCGAAAACCTATGAAGTTGAAAAAAAAGCACTTCAAGACCAATACGAGCCGCTGATAAATGTCGAAATCATTAATGGAGGAATTTTCTATTTAAATGCACTTTCTCAATAAGAAAAGCGCAAGCGCCTTGATCTAGGAAGAAAGGCTAATTTCGTGCCATCCTGGCGGCAGACTCAAACGCGACGTCCTGTCGCTTCGTCTGCACTAGTACTTCCTGTACGTCGCAACGCCTTTCTGACCAACATCCTTGTTGGCCTCCGACAAGCAAATAACCCTGAACTAGGAAGGGGCTTTTTCCCTTCATAGGTTCAGGGTTATTAAGCAGAACATCGGCTAAGTTCGCCACGTCCGCATGTCTTCGCCAATGGACTCGCATCCTGCGAGCCTCTCGGGGCTAGTCGCTGGAGCTAGACACCAACTCCAAGGTAAGGAAGTTATCTACAAGCTATATTTTATAATTTCCAAGAAAAAAAAGATAGGCCCTCCTCTTGATCAAAAGGGAACCTATCTTTTGAATATCATCCGAATAGAATAAGGCATTAAACCAAACCATTGGTATAATTTTGGCGGACTAGCCTCTTTACGATTCAATCTGATTTGTTTACGCTCTGCTTTCGGTCTTTCAAAATGTTTCACAAAGGTTTCTGTCATATATCTCATATAATCATCAAACGACATCGCCTTCACCTCTCTACATTAAGGGAATGGTTGGAAAAACTACTTCCTTTGTAAAGTATAACCAAGTGAATTAGAAATCATTCATCTCTTGCATAATCATTTGGGCAACCTCTTCAATCGATAATTCGCTTGTATCCACCACAGATGACGCACATTCCAAATAATAAGGCAGCCTCGTTTGATACATATCCGTCACTTCTTCCAAGCTCTTATTTTGCAGAAGCGGCCTTCCGCTATCTAGCCCAACACGCTCCAGAATGGAACGGGGATGAGCTTGTAGAAAAATCGTCTTACATTTTTTTAATACCTCTCGATTATCTTCTTTTAAGATCACCCCTCCGCCTGTTGTAATGATAGCCGGCTCTTGTGATAACTCGCTTAACACGTCAGATTCCACTCTCCGGAAATATACCTCCCCGTATTCAGCAAAAATTTCCGGGATGGTCATTTTCATCTTACGCTCAATTTCCTGATCGGAATCCACTACGGAAGTCTCGCAAATTTCAGCTAGTTTTTCACCAACAGAGGTTTTTCCAGCTCCCATAAATCCAATTAAAAATAATGGTCCTTTTATATTCAAAGTGATGCTCCCCCTTGTTTCACACTTTCATTTATGATTATTTTATCATTAAATTTCTCTCCTTTGCATTTAGTTGAATTATTTCCTTGATTTCGCTTTGATAAAAGGATTGAATTTCTTGGATATAGCCCCACTCTGCTACATAAATATGGACCATTTCACCTATAAAAATTAAAACAAGCACAGAAATGAGCATAACAAGTGGATAAATGGCCCCCTTCTCTTGCTTTAAAATGACTCTGCCTCCTTAATAGCAAAACTTGCTCCATCTTTTAGTCCGTCTATAAATTCAACTTGAAGTACTAGCTCATCTCCATTCAATATAAATTCAAAATGTTGAATTTCTTGTAATACAACTTCATGTCCTAGTTTATTCACTTGCCTACGCAATGATCGACCATAGCGCTCATAAGTAATGACTTGTTCCCCTTTTTCTATAATGAGACTAGTATTCGTATTTACTCTCACAACATTGACCTGGTGCGATTTCTCCAACTCCTTCCGTAAGCCGATTATAAATAAGTTCCATTCATAATCTTGATCTGTCTTCATGAGCCCATCCAACGTATGGATCGATTGAAAGATAAGTGGCAGTATTGACATCATTAAAGTGATAAGCATTATTGAAAATAGGGTTTCTAATAAGGTAAAGCCTGATGACTTATTCAACACATTTTTGACGATTTTCATAACGAAAGCAAGCTCTCCTATTCCCTGTTTTTTCTTCATAAAATAATTCATACTGAATACCTTGGCTCAGTCTTGTTTCTCTCAGTGGATACTTAGAAATCGGACTTCGCTCGACATATTCATATAAGAGTCGGTATCCAATCATTTCTTTTTTCCCGTCAGATAATTTGTTCATCATCGAAAAGGAGATAGGAAATAAAGTTATACACAGTATAAGAAGAAAGGAAAGGGAGAGAAGCCCTTCTAAAAAACTAAAACCTCTCTCATTCTTCAATCCTAAAGCGCCCCTTTCCAATATAAAATGTCAATTTGATTGTACGCTGATGTTGTTGAAAAATAATGGTACCAAAATTAGAAACATTTCCGTCCGAGTTAATGACAAAGCTATTCAAATTACTCTTTTGAATATAAATCGTTGATGGAATCCTTCTCTCCAATACTATTTCACCAGACTGAACATCTGTAACCTTGTATTCTTTCTTGATCGACGAAAACTGAATTTGCACTTTATCCCTTCTACTGAGAGCATAAGCATGGGCATAATATAAATCCGCTTCCAGTTGGGTAATAAATGTTTTTTTCTCTAGCATGTCAGAAAAGGATCGATACGTGAAAATACTAAATAACAAAATGATCGATACAACGGATAAGACAATAAGCATCTCTAACAAGGTAAAGCCTCTGCTTGACTGTATATGCTTCACGATCCTGGCTTATTGATGGGCTGAACTTTCCCGTTTACAATTTCCAGTGCACTACCATCTGGACATGTGACTTGTTCCGACTCAAGATACCCCTCGTCACCAAGCTCTTGAAAATCCTTTGGATATTGGTTTTTCTCTATATGATAAGCTTGTACCTGTCCTTGAAGCATAGATACAAATGCTTCACAGCCTTTACTATTAATATTTTTATTATGCTTCGTTACATTCGGTAACGTAATAAGCAAAATCACAGAAATAACAAGCAGAACAATTAGCATCTCGATCAAAGTGAAAGCATGCTGATTCCGTAGATATTTCACTTTACGCCCTCCTTTTATATTAAATAGAATCCATCATTTGAAACATTGGAAAAAAGATCGACATATACATTACAGTCACCATTAATCCGACCAAAATAAAAATCAATGGTTGAATGATTGACATAAAGCGCAAGATTTTCTCCTCTAATCTTTCTGTACAAATTTGACTATAATACAACAATTCACTGCCTAGTCGATCATTTTTCTCCCCATGGGCAACAATGATAACCATTTCGTCTGCCAAAAAATGAAGCTTAGAAAGCGCATTAGGAAAGGTGCTTCCCAAAATCAGTTCCTTTTTCAAAAATTCTCCAACTTCTTGCATAAGTGGGCGAAAGTTTTGCGTTTCCATCATCTTGATAATTTCATTTAAGGAATGCCCACTTTGGAACAATAAGCTCCATTCTCTAGCAAGGAAAATAGTTTGATATAATTTATAGAAGGATTGGTAAAAAGGAATGGAAGATTGGTACGCAGCGATTTCAAAGGCTGATTTCTTGCGAAAGTATCTTTTTATACATAAAGTGAGTAGAAAACAAACACTGAGAGAAATAGCGGAATATATGGGGAGATGATCAACCAGATGAAGGAGGGTTTGGGTCATCCCATTTGGTTGAAAGCCAATGGTACGATAGAGAAGCTGAAACTGTGGTAATAGTACGGTCTTTAAAATAAAAATCACAATCAATAAAGCTACAAATAATAGGCATGGGTATTGAATTAACTTTAGTAATTTTTTCTGTTGTTCTATTTTTTTTAGTAAGTAATTGCCAATTTCCTGAAATGATTTTGCCAGAAACCCATGTTTTTCCGCAAAATAAATTGTTGCACATGCTCGATTATCAAAACCATGCTGGAGGAAAACCTCATGGATGGCATTGCCTTCTTGTAAATCTTTCATCATGGATGCATAAAGGGAACGTTGTTTCTCTTGAATATTCATAAAAAATTGAAAGACTTCTACAAAGGTGTAACCATTTTCCAGCATATCACTTGCTCTAATAAAAAATTGCCCTTGGTCTTTTATCGATATTTTTTTCATCAACAATCCATTTTTCATATTCTTCCTCTGAAATATAGCCAAGCGCAGCCCCCTTTGCAATCAGTTTTGGTAAGGACAATGATGGAGAAAAATGCTCTCCTCCCTTTAATTCTTTCATAGCCATTTGTAAGGTTTGACTGTGTAAAAGTTCATACACTCCTGTTCTCTTCGATATTTGCGATCGAATACAATATTTAGAACACGCAAATCCACAGAATGGACATCTTAACGTTACTAATCTTTGCGAAGTAATAGCGAGCAAAGTCTGCTCTAAATCATGATGTTTGACACCGAATTCACTTAAGCGATACAAAGCCCCCTTTGCATCTCTCGTATGCAAAGTTGAAAGAACTAAATGACCCGTCAAGGCGGCTCTTATAGCAATAAACGCTGTTTCCGCATCACGAATCTCCCCTATTAAAATTACATCAGGATCATGTCGTAAAATAGCCTTTAAGCCCTTATGAAAACTCACCCCTGCTTTTTCATTCACTTGGACTTGTACAAAATGATCATTTTGTTGCTCAACAGGATCTTCTAGTGAAATAACCCGTCGATTCAGTTGCTTAGAACAATAATCAGCTAACGTAAACATGGTTGTGGATTTTCCACTCCCGGTCGGACCTGTGAGGAGAAGCAACCCATGTGCTTGTGTCATAAAATTTTGCAGGACATGCATACTCTTTGGAAATAGGGATAATTTTTGCTGAGAAAGGATTTTTTTATGATGAAGGACGCGGATCACAATACTTTCTTTTGCCTTTGCGGTAGGTAAAGTGGAGATTCTCAATGAAGTCAAATTTCCGGAGATGTAAGTTTGTAGGGAACCACTTTGCGGTTTTCTTCTTTCACCAATATCCATGGAGGCTAGAAATTTTAGGTGAGAAATAACTCTCTCCCCCATTTGAATCGGGATCTTTTTATGCGAGGTCAAAATACCATGGATCCGAAATTGTATCAGATAATCCGTTGAACGGGGCATAGCGTGAATATCTGTAGCCTGATAATACAAAGCCTGGGACAATATGGATTCTGCGATTTTCTCAATGCTCATTTTTCATAAAACACCACCTTTCATACCTTTCTCAAATAACATTTTCGACATGTTTCCTGTTTTTCCTGCATGAATTTAAAAAATATTTTTTAAAAAAATAAAATCCAAGCCATAAAGGATGATCTTGCTCTTTCTAAGGTATACTATATCTAAGTCAGATCATAAAGAATCCACCTATTTGACACAAAGTTGCTAGCTCATATATTTACATTTCAATCGACTTTCCTATATAATAAGGTATTGATGGATGAACGCTAAAAAGGAGGGAATACATATGGACCGCATGTATAGAGTATTAGGCTTTTGGACCGGTATATTTGCTATTATGCTGTATCTTGGAGATATGGAGAAAACTGCATTACTATTCTTGGGCCAAACTGGATTTTTTGTTCTTCTTAGTTATTTAAAATTATCTGAACGTATGTATATGTATGTATTCGCCGCATATTTAACCGTATTTATGTGCGGATTTACATACTACACCTTGTTCCTAATGCCTCCTGGCGGCGGATTAGGGTAACATGAAAAAAGACTGCTTATCTATATAAGAGATGCAGTCTTTTTTTCTTAAACAGATGTCCTGACTTTACAGTTGTAGTAGAAATTCCTTCTCCTTGAATACCGGAAAAGCAAGCCAACGAACTTGAACGTGTGTGATCACTTCGAGGTTCGACACAGGGCGTGTCAGTATTTGGTCGAAGCTACTTTTTCTCAAAGTGCTTTTTGAACAATCTCTTAAAGGAAAGGATTTCCCCTTTTCTCATCCAGAATGGTGGTGGTTGGTCCATGACCAGGCAGTACTTCCGTTTCCCCTGGCATTGTTAATAATTTAGTTTGAATACTTAATAACAATTGACTATGGCTTCCTCCTGGTAAATCTGTTCTCCCTATACTTCCAGCAAATAAAGTATCTCCTGCTACAACAGCTTGGACCTCTTTTATATAATATGAAAGACTTCCTGGCGAATGACCAGGTGTATGGAACATTTCAAACGAAAACGGCCCAATTTTCAATTCTCCTTCCCCAGTAATAAGGTATTCGGCTGGTTGTGCCGTAATATCATCTCCGAAACGACCGGAACCGTTTAAAGATGGATTAGTCAACCACTCTCCCTCTAATTCATGAAGATAAACTGGAATTTTCCACTGCTTTTTAACTTGATCAACTGCGCCAATGTGATCGAAATGTGCATGTGTTAACAGAATCACTAATGGTTGAAGCTGTTGATCTGCTACATATTGATTGAACTCCTCTCCTTGACTGCCAGGATCAAATATAATACATTCTTTACGCTCATTTACAAGAAGGTAACAATTGGTTTGTAACGGCCCTAGTGGGATTTGCATCCATTTCACTATTCTTCGCCCCTTTATCTCAAAAGTAAACATTGAATGAGTTTGTTCATTCACGTATATACTATTCATAACATAGCTTTCAAAGAAGTGTCACTTTTACCGCTCGACAAATCTGAGAAAAAGCTATAAAATAGATGTGAGTATGAGTATTCATTACATAAAAAAATGGAATGGTCCTACAGAAAGGAGTTTCTTATACATGGGTACAGGTATTATCTTTTTGTTAGTTGCATTATTAGCCGTTTTCGCAGTCATTAGTGCCTTAAAAAACAAGAATATCCTTGGATTTTTATTCGGATTCGGAACTTTAGCTGTTTTTGGATTTTTCGCGATTGCAACACTTATCCATCTTCCTGATTCATTACCTAAGTAATATGAAGATCATTAATAAAACGGTGCAGGATTTTTTCCTGCACCGTTTTATGTTGCTGTAATCAATTCATCATTCTCTTCCTCTTTTTCTAAGGGAGGTAATACGAGTCGATCTTTCGTTTCTAAGTTGATTAATTCTTCTAATTGGTAACCATATAAACACAATTTCCAATTAGGCGAACAGGAAATCGGCTTATTTTCCATATGATCGAACATTACTTCTTCATTTTGCTCTGAGAGATCGTAGGCGATAAGCTGAAAGCCTTCCGTATACATATCGGCACTTCCATGCTGTTTTGGTACGAACGTGAGAAACACCTGCTCCGATTCGATATACTCATAATAAGGGATTAACCAATCTGTATATTGCGTTAAGTTCGGTACCTGTATGGAAGACATCATCTCCTGTAACGAAGAGTCAAAAAACTTGTACTCCAGTTGTTCTGCATCCATATCAGCCACATCGATCGTCATCAGGACATTTGAAAAAACATCAAAACGGTACAGATGATCTATAAGCGTTTCTTTTTCCTGAGAATTGGAGAGTAATTGTTGAACGAGAGGAGAAAACACACTCGGCTCATCTGGTGCCCATTCCTGTATAAGAATAGCTTCCTCTCCAAACCACTTTATAAATGGCTCTATTCCTTCCTTTTTCTGAATGGAACGATCACCAATATCAAGCTGTAAACTTTCATAAGACCAATCTTCAAAAAAAGCTGTGATCATCATCAAATTGGGATTTTCTGGATTCCATTCTGCAGCAATTTCATGTGAATCAACAGATGTGGAAAATTTCACATCACCTGCTAAATCGATAAAATCAAGCTTTGCAGAGTGTGCATTTTCTGAGGTATGTACAAGAAGTCTCTCTTTATCAGGATGAATCACAACATCATTAAAAGGGGATTGAGAAGTAAAAATAACACTTGTTTTCCCCTCATAAAGCTGATAAGTCGCTAATTGGTAGTTCCCTTTATGTATAAATGCATATAGGATCGTTTCGTCATCAACCCAACCATATATTTGTTCAAACTCGTCACCAGCCTCTAATTGAAGTGGAGCGGGAGTTGATTGTTCATCTTCATCTTCTTTCGCTGTAGGAGGAGGGTCTTTTTTCTCAATTTCTGGTGAAACAAATTTATTTTGTGACAAAGTACAACCAGGTAAAACGATCAGTACAAGTAGGATCAAGAATATCAAAAAAAACTTTTTCTGCACTTCCACTCCCCTCTTTCTTTTAAAGCCAACATTCTGCTGACCTCAGTCAAGCCAATGCTTCTCTTCAAGAAGCTGCCTTTTAACTTCACTCGTGATCTTGGGAGACTTAGATTATGCATTTACAACATTTTACACTAATCGATTTTCAAAACAACTCACGCAACCTGCAGTTGCGGAGTTGAAAATTATCCCGATGCAGCTGGTCCTAAGTCCCCCTGATGGCACTCCCGCTTTATATTCAATTTTATTACTAGTCATCTTCATAAAAACGTAATAAGTCACCATTAATAATGCTATCGGAGTAACCCAAATCTTTGCTTGCCTTCTCTTTATATGGTTCACAGAAGGCCTCTTCTACAGGTTCTTCTGTTTCTTTGGAATAACAAGTATTTCTCGTATATACATATTCACTTGTAATAAAGCTGCCATCTCTAAATACAATAAAATCTTGATGGTCAGGTGAAAACAGATCTTCTCCAAAGGCTATATCATTTTTCGAATCGACTCCTACTAAGTGAAGTAATGTAGGTTTTAAGTCAATCTGACCACTTACTTTTGAGATCGTTTTGCCTTTTCCTTGATCTGTAACCCCTGGAATATGAACATACAATGGAACGCGTTGCAACTGGGCGCTTACATATGGGGTTACTTCTTTGCCCAAATATTGCTCCATCGCTTCATTATGATTTTCTGAAATGCCATAGTGATCTCCATACATCACAATAATAGAATTTTCATATATTCCTTGATCCTTGAGTTCTTGAAAAAAGTAACGCAACCCTTCATCCATATAACGAACCGTTTGGAAATAACGATTTAACGTGCCACTTTTCGAGTCATACTCATCGATAAATTTATCTTCCTCATCCAATTTAAATGGATGGTGGTTCGTCAAAGTAATCATTTTCGTATAAAATGGTTGTTCCATCGAATTCATCAGATCAACCGATTGCTCGAAAAATGGTATATCTTTCATTCCCCAACCAACTGAAATATCTGGAGTAATCTCATAATCATCTGCTGAATAGAAGTGGTCATATCCAATCGACTCATACATAATATCGCGATTCCAGAAACTTTTATTATTGGCATGCATCGTTGATGTGAAATATCCGTTGTCACCGAGCTTACTTGCCAGTGAATTAAGCTTATTACCTGAATGGGTGAAAAACACGGCTCCCCGTCCTAACGGATACAAAGAATTTTCTAACAAAAATTCAGAATCAGATGTTTTTCCTTGCCCTGTTTGGTGATAAAACTGATCAAAGTAATAACTATCGTCAATCAATTCATTTAAAAATGGTGTAACTGTTTCACCGTTCATATCATGATCAATTACAAAACTTTGCAAAGACTCCAATGTGACCACAATTAAATTACGGTCCTCAGCGATCCCAAACATCTCAGGGTCTGGTTTCACATATTTTGCATTCACATGATTTTCGATATCCACCAATTGACTTCCATCTGCCATTGCTCTTTGTGCAGATGATTTGGATTGTAAAAAGATGTCATATAAATGATAGTTGTATGTTCCTAAATTTTTCACTAACATTTCTCTATCAAAAGTCCTTGTAAGAAGCTGTGGACGTTCTGCTTCTGCAAGGCCAATATTAAGGAATAAGATCGCTGCCGATATAAGAAAATAAGCACGACGACTTGATTTTTTCACAGGAGTAAACTCTGTATTTTTACGGTAATAGCGAGTCAAATAATAAACAATTACGACATCTATAAAATAAAGGAAGTCGTACCAATGAATTTCGGTTGCTGCGCTATCACCCAAGTCGGCAAAATTATTGGTTTGAAATAATACTGGTAAAGTTAGAAAATCTGTGAAAAATCGATAAAAAGCAACATTCGCATATAAAATAAAACTTAAAATCAAACTAGTTAAGAGGATATAGCGTGATTTCCCCTTTTCCGTTTTAAAAAATAGCGAGAGACCGAAAGCGAATAACAAAAAACTAATCGGATTCATAAATAAGATAATCTCTTGCATCAAGTTCTCAATAGTAATAGAAAAACTTGTTTTATACACAATATATGTTTTAATCCAGAGCAAAAAGGCTGCAATTACTGGAAGCAATATAGTGGCCTTTTTCAACTTACTCAATTTTGCTAACCTCCTAAACTATTTCAATCCCAACTTCTTTTCAAATATTGGAACCTCTCATTATCTCTGATCAAAATGTTTTTACTATGAATAACCAGAAATTGAAGAACACACAAATAAAGTGAAACTTCAATCAGTGGGGGTTTTTCGACGCAAAGGGTCTTGTGCTAGTGCAGAGATGGCAATTGTTGGCGCAAACTTAGGCTGTTCCCTCATTCTCCACCTACAGTTTCAGCGTATTCTTTAAGGTCTTGAGATGGGAGTATTACTACAAATTAAAGCGGGATAAATCTACTACTCTTATATAGACGTTTTATACGGTAAAAAGTTTCAGCTAATGACGCATTTTCTTGATTATTCATATTTTAGACATATTTAAGCCTAGCAGGACGTTACAAATTGGGCCTTTGATTCTTAGAAGTTCACTATATATATACACATGGTCTAAACAGAAAGAAAGGGCGAGAATGTATTCTTCCCGCCCTTTATATAATCTTCATTTACTTAATTTTTCTGTCACAATAGAGACTTACTTGTAAAATACTCGTTTCTATCCTATTAATGCAGCTTCATTACCCCTTATTTGCGGCTAACCAACCCGCCCCAACAATACCAGCATCATTGTCTAGTTGTGCTAAAACAATTTCCGTTGACTGAGCAACCGGTTTAAAGGCATAGCGAACAAATGCCTGTTTGATTTCATTAATGAGAAACTCTCCTGCTTTTGAGACACCTCCGCCAACGACAATTTTTTCTGGATTAAGGGTACTGCCGATATTGGCAAGTGCGAGCCCTAAATGATCAGCTAATTCTCCAACCGTTTCTTTGGCTAAAGCATCCCCTGCTTTAGCGGCATCAAATATGTCTTTTGCAGAAAGATCGCCACTTGCTTGTAACTTCTCTTTTAAAATAGAATCACCTTCATAGATTGCTAAATGATCCTTCGCCGTTCGGACGATTCCTGTGGCGGATGCAACTGTTTCTAGGCACCCTGTTTTCCCACAATTACACATATAACCATTCCTCGGTACAGATGTGATGTGGCCAATTTCTCCAGCTGCACCATTTGCACCATGAATAATGTCACCTTTGACAATCACACCGCCACCAACACCAGTGCCGAGTGTAATACAAATTAAATCTTTTGCACCTGACCCTGCTCCTCTCCACATTTCACCGAGAGCAGCTACATTCGCATCATTTTCAATTACAACAGGAATATGTAAGGCTGCTTGCATAAGATCACGCAGCGGAAAATTGTCTTTCCAACCAATATTGACTGCCCCATCCAAAATTCCCTTTTCAGTATCAACAGGTCCAGGAGCCCCAACACCAGCCGCCTTCAATGCTTCATAAGGAATTTGCAGTTCAGCTAATTTTTCTGTGATTGCATTTTTTATGTCATTAAAGATCCCTTTTCCACCATCTGTTTTATCAGTTGGAATTTCCCATTTGGTAAGGATTTCACCTGCTTTTGAAATCAACGCCAATTTAATTGTCGTGCCTCCGATATCAATCCCTGCTAACATCTCTTTCATTTTAATCCCCTACTTTTCATTCTTTTCTTTTTTTCTTGAACCATTTCGTTCCGTATAACCAATAAAGCTTCATGCATCTCTTCCTTGGTTATTAGACCAGATAGGTATAGTTCCTTTATTTCTGTTTCCATCATTTCCATATCAAGCATGCGGTCACCCATGTAAAGAAAATGACCAAATCTCTTTAACAATTGTTGAACATCATAAAAATTTTTCATTCTTCATCCCATCATTATAGTGCTTTGTTCAAAACAAAAGCTCGAATAGAGTTTTTTATCGGAACTTTTTGAACATCTTCTGATTAATAAACATGATAGCCGTAGTATAACATGAAAGCTGTCAAGAGCCCTAGTATTATCACGAAAGTTATCTGGTTTTTCACTTTTTTATTGTTCGGAAGGTGAACAATACCTGATGCAAAAAATCCGCCAACCAGGCCGCCAATATGTCCTTGATAATCAATTCCCGGGACAATCAAACCAAATATTAAATTTAGACCAACGAAAAACAAGACATTTCGGCCAATCGTACGAAAGAATAGTTGTGGAAAAGCAAAACCGACATAAAGCAAAGCTCCAAAGCAACCGAAAATGGCTCCACTCGCTCCAGCCGCTAAATTTTGATTCATAACAAAACTAAAAAGCGTTCCCATAAAGCCAGAAAATAAATAAATCCAGATAAATCGACTTCTGCCGAAAATCCGCTCAACGGCTGTTCCTAAATAATATAGTGCCAATGTATTGATGATCAAATGCAGAATACCAATATGAAGAAAGATCGGTGTGATTAAGCGCCACCATTCTCCTTGAATAATGAGGGGAGGAAATTTAGCGCCAAAGTAAATCAAAGTCTCAGGATTAGTACTCCCTCCATATAGTTCTAACAAAATAAACATGATCACTTGTATTGCAATAAATATATATGTAAATAAAGGTGTTGATGCGGAAAAAAACTTTTGATCTGCTTTTTCTTGTTGCGAAGCTTTATTTAAAACTGCTTGCGCCAGAAGAAGCACATCAGCCTCTTGATATTCATCTTTTAAGGATAGGACTGGCTTCTTTCCAATATAACCTGCTAATTGGCTCGTTGAATCCTCAAGATCCTCTCTTGTCATAAATAGAGATGATACGGTCGTTCTTCCGTTTATTACTTGATCCTGGGTTGGCTCGCCAATCGGCAAATGTTCCGTTATATAGAGGTTTAAAATCGTTAGTTTTCTAGTAAATAAATGTTTCCTAAGCCTTTCCCCTTGCTCCGCAGTTTGCTGTTGATCACGATTGAAGCGGTTGGCCCAAGCCATATTCGAAAGAACGATTCTAATGATACGAGCTGAATGATTTTGCCTATTTTCAAACCAAATTTCTGTATGGTTCTTATTAATCCGTAGTAAGCGATAGTTACATTCGTTCATAAAGAAATAGGCCAGTCGCCAAAACAAAAAATGCTCTCGTCCAGTCAAACCGCTTTCCCTTCTTTCATCTACCCTAGGTACTCTTTCTTCTCTTTACTATAACAGAATTAAAATGAGGTGAACAATCTATATTACAAAAAAAATAAAGCCAGCCTGTACAGGGCCAGCAAGAAAGTGTTTTAAATTAACTAGACAATTTCATCCAAAGGTTCGAGGCTAGATTTCTATAGTAGCGGTTATATTTGATTGAATCGAGGATTTTTTCCCGAAAACGAATGAGCAGCATAGCAAGTATAAAGAAAATACAAAAGCGCAATAACGAATTTATCATGATCATCCCTCCTCAGAGATTATCATGCGTTGAAATCTACTTTTTATTCTTTTTAACACAATCAATCAACGTGCTTTCAGTTACAATTTTTTGCACGGGCAGATCAAATGGCTCAATCGGGATTCTTTCATTTATTTGCCTCATAAAGGCCAGTGCCATCGTATTACGATGATAATCACCTAGAAAACGATCGTAAAAGCCTCCACCATATCCAAGGCGATAGCCCTCTTTTGTAAAAGTCAGCCCTGGCACTATTAATAAATCGATTTCGTTTTTTTGCTGAAGTCTAGTCTCTTCGGGAATTGGTTCATAGAGATGAGAGTATCCTTTTTCCATTTGTAAAAATGTTTCAAGCTGATAAAATGACATTACTTTTTGAATGGGGTCACTTTTAGGAATCGAGATAATTTTCCCTTGCCTCCAAGCCATACGAATAATCGGCCAAGTATCCACTTCTGGAAAGCGCGATACTGTGATACCAATCGTTTTTGCTTTTTTCCATTCATTTGTTCGATATAATCTTTCACCTATTTGATAAGACAATTGCGCATGTTGCAAGGAATCTAATTCCCGTAATGCTTGCAACATTTTTCTTCTCAAAGTTTTTTTCTCCATATTTTCGGCTCCTACTAAAGTGAAACTTCAATCAGTGGGATTTTCCTTCATCCCCACTGATTAGTAAGGGTCAAGTGGATGAACAGCTAAATTCGCGCCGTCCTGGCGCAACGCTGTTCGGACCAACGTCCTGTTGGCCTAAATACGCGACGTCCTGTCGTTTCGCCTGCACTAGTACGTCCTGTACGTCGCAACGCCTTTGTGACCCACTTCCTGTCGACCCGAACAAATCGGGCTTTTGCTGGCTATTGATCCCCCACTTACAATTCTAGGTTTTCCCGCGAATTCTTGAAGTGGGGGTCTTACAGCCAGTTAATGCGGGATAAAAAAACGCCAGGATCACTGGATGCCCAATGGTTCTGACGTTTTTTAGCAACAATTATTTTGTTTCCCTGTGCAAAGTAACACGTTTAAGTCTGGGACAATATTTCTTCAACTCAAGACGGTCAGGGTTATTACGCTTGTTTTTTGTTGAAATATAGTTACGATCACCGCACTCTGTGCAGGCTAATGTAATATTAACGCGCATGTCTTTCCCTCCAAACTAGTACATTCTCACTGTTCATACGACTTTTATATAATAGCATTAAAACAAGAGAAATTCCAGTTTCATTTTAGCAAAGTTTTTATTTTTATCAAGAAGAAGCTTACTAAGTGAATGTACTGACCTTATTCTGCTCAAAATTAAGCGATATAGGTATATAGACTCCCACTACTTTCAAACGAAATATTCACTAGGCATGAGGAAGAAAACTTTTAAGAAATGGAGGATTTTGTCGATATATGGTATAAATAGAACAAAAGCGCAAGGCACCCGTTTAGCGACGTACAAACTTTTATTAAGGAAGAACGGCTAAAAACGTGCCATCCCTGGCGGCAGACTCAAGGCGCGACATCCTGTCGCTTTGTCTGCACTAGTACTCCTGTACGTCGCAACGCCGATGGACTCGTACATTGGTGCTGCCAACACAAAATCCCTAAGGAATATTTTATATTTTCTTCTCTTTGAACAAATCATATTTGAGGTGAACTATGCATACTTTAGTCATTATTTTACTTTCTCTAGCTGTTCTACTATTTCTTATCTCCCTGTTTCAGCCTGATCGAACAAAGGCATTGGAAAAAGAGTTAGAGCAAGTATCCATGAAGCTTTTACAAGAAAATTATTTACTAAAAAAAAGAGTGAAGGTATTAGAAGAAGAACTGTTAGCATCTGATTTCCAAGAATCTTTTGCTACGAAAGAACCTATTAATAAACCGAATGAGATTTTAAAAAACCAAGTGATTGCTCTCTACCGTCAAGGATTAAGCATTGGGCAAATTTCTAAGCAGTCTTCCCTTCCAATCAACCATGTTCAACAGATCATCGCAACCCACGAGTCTAGCTTGGGAGGCGATCATCGTGGATAAAAGAGGAACACGAGGGATAGCGATTGGCCTTCTCCTATCAGCGATCTGTTTATTCGCTTTCCAATATCTTAATCCAAGCGAAAACAAAGAATCTGAAACTAGCAATACGTCTGAAGACGCGAATATCACAGTGGCTGAGCTTGAAGAGCTACAAAATGAGGTGAATGATTGGCAAAGCAAGTATGAGGAACTTGAAAAAAAGCATAAAAGTGAAAGCGAACAAGAAAAAATGAAGAAATCCAGAGAGCAACCAGCAAGTTTTGAATTAACCGTTGAAGCGGGTATGGCTTCTAAGGAAATCAGTGATCAATTAGAAGCAGCGAAAATCATAAACGATTCAGGAGACTTTAATGATTATTTGGAAGCAAAAGGATTGCAAACCAAGATTCGCACTGGTACATATACAATGGAACAAAACATGTCTTATCAGGAAATTTCAGATATGCTGACAAAACAATAATAAATATTGACATAGAAGAAGCCTGCCATCAAGTAAAGTGATGGCAGGCTTGTTTTTTTCTGGGTGTTTCCGCCCAGAAGATCCCTATTGTTTTAGTCTTCTCTTTCCTTCATTAAATCGAAATAGGCTTTCATCACGCGTTTGCCGATATCTGAATTAATTTTATTCTCAGTGTCGCCGTCCAAATAAGCGGAAGGAACAATAATTGAAATTGCGATTTCCGGATTCTCATATGGGGCATAAGCAACTAAAGATAAATTCCACACACTTTGTCCTTGGTCATATGTTTCCGCGGTTCCAGTTTTAGCAGCAATGCGAAGGTTTTTATACTCACCTTCTCCTAACATTTTTCCTGTCCTCTGTGAATCTCCTGAATGAACCACACTCCAAAATCCTTCTTGGACGCTTTTGATTTCATTATCTGTTGCATCAATTCGATTTAATACTTTTGGCTTCACTTCTTGGGCAATTGGACCAAGAGTTCCTTCACCATCCCCTGGTTCACGAATTTCTTTAACAATATGTGGTTGCATTCGATAGCCGCCATTGGCAATCGTTGACACATATTGCGCAAGCTGTAAATTTGTAAACGTATCGTACTGGCCAATCGCAAAGTCAAGTGCATTCCCTGCATCCGATTTTGCGATATCCCCTTTATAACCAGGCATTTCCCCGGGTAAATCAATCCCTGTCATCGCCCCAAGGCCAAATTGATTAAAATAATAGCGCATCTTTTCAACTGTCTTTACTTTATCAATACTTAAATAATCGCCTTTTGAATAACTGTTCATCCCACCAATTTTCATCGCAGTTTTAAACATATAGACGTTTGAGGATTTTGTTAAAGCTTGTCTTTCATTTAAATAAATTTGATTATAACGATTAAACCATGAGCTTTTTTTAGGAGAACCTTGAAATTCAAGCGGCTGATCTAAAATTGAATCGCCAGGTTGATTTACTCCTGTCATAAACCCCGTTAACACAGTCGCCCCTTTTACAGAAGATCCCGGTGCATAAGCTGTAGTAAAATTTCCTGAAGCAAAATCTCGGAGCACATATTTCTCTTCATCTTCATCATGCACATATTGCTTCCCAGATAATGCAAGGATCTCACCAGTATTAGGATCCATTAATGTGACAAACGCCCGATCTAATAATTGGGTTCCGCCGTAGTTCGCTTTTGTTTTCCTTAATTCTTCTTCAACAATTTCGTCAACCTTTTGCTGCAGTTCCATATCTGTTGTGAGGACAAGGTCTTTGCCACGAGCTCCTTCTGATACAATATCTGTTTCTAAAATTTGTCCTGATTTGGTCACATTTTTCACTTTTTCTTTTTGTCCTTGTAAAACATCCTCATATTGTAATTCCAAATAGCTTTTTCCAACCCGATCACTACGGCTATAGCCATGCGCTTCATAATAGGCTAATTTTTCAGCCGGAAGACCGGTATTGACATTGCCTAGAATCGTACGCAAAGTATCCTTAAATGGATAGGTTCTTTGCCAGTCCATCGTTGTATCTACCCCAGGAAGATCATGTAAATTTTCACTTACTCTTGCGAATTCCTCAAGGGAGACATCTTTATTTTTGACGATTTGTGGATCAAGCGCGTAGCCTTTTGTGAATTCTCGATAGATAGCCAACACTTCTAAGTCGTCGTCGGAAAGCATCTCTAAATCTTCGTCGGTCACGCGTTCTCTTTGTAATTCGGCCGCTTTCTCGTCTTTATACTCATCCCATTCTTCTTTTGACAACTTCGCCTTTGCCTCGTCAGGATGAAGTAAGATCCAAAAATCAATCTGATCTCGTTCTGTAATTTTATCGGTTTTTTGTTCAATTAATGTCGCTAATTTCTTTGCCGTTTCCAGTGTTGTTTCTTGGTCGAATTTTTTCGGAGCTGTATATGTAATGGCTCGTTCTGCTTGATTCCCAACCACTGACTGATGATCTCGGTCATAGATTAAACCTCTTGGTACACTCGTTGAGACTGTTACATCTTCTGTTCGATCCAGCTCTCGTTTTGCATCTTCTCCATGAACGATTTGGACATACCCAAGACGGAAAATTAATGCAGCAAAGAGAATAAAGACAGCAAAAAACAATAAATTAATCCGAAGTGGAATATGCGTCTTTTTCTTCTTATTCTTCTTTCCCAACTGATCCAGCCCTTCCCCTTATGTTTTCTCTCTTTATTGTAAAAGAAAAACGAGCAAGATGCTAGCTTTAAATCGTATAAGCTCTTTTAGTTTAATTCCAGTTTCTGTAAAACTAAGGCTGCCAACGTATGTCCAAGTCCAAATATTAATAGCATAGCCGGAATAGCTGTCTCAGGAATGATTAGCTTTATCGCGATAATAAAAAGAATAATGGAAATCACTCTTCCTGCATTTAAAAATAGCTCTTTAACAACGACATATTCAATCCGCATTTCTGCTGCAGCATGACTTTTTCCAATCACATCATACGTAATGGAGGAATAAGGAACAAGCATTAGTGGGTAAGCAATGCCGATAACTACGCCATACATAAGTAACCGAACATAAGTAGGATCTATAAAGATTAAAAAAATCGCGGCATAGAGGATCATCCCGCCAATGATCATTACTTTCTTTCTTTTGTCCTTTTTTATCAGCTTTGTCGCTACTGAATACATAATAAAGGCGGTCCCCGCGTGAATCATCCCGTAGGTTCCTAGTGCTAATTCATTATTCGTTGCAATGAAGAGATAAACCGATATGATAAATACAAAGGTCCCTTCACGGATTCCTTGTAATAAATGGGCATTGGTCACAAGCTTCCAATTTTTATTTCGTTTTCTTTCCTGAAACACTTTCACAAATAAATATCGACCTGAAGAAGGACGGCGTTGGAGAAAAAAACTAGTGACCACCGCAGCAGAAAATAAGGCCAGAGATATTGCAAATATAATTGTGTACCCAGCATTAGAAGTGAAGCGAGTGATAATAAAGCCAGCAGTAATTGGTCCAATGATTCCTCCTGAAGATGTTAAAGCACCCATAAAACCATTAAAGAAATCTCTTGTTTCCGGTTCCGTAATTTCAAATGTTAATACATTAAACGCTAACCAGTAAAAACCATAGCCAATCCCCAGCAGACCACCTAAAACAACTAAGTAATCATCGGTTTTTTCACCAATTAATAATACTGCGATAAAAAATAAGGCTAAGAAAATCACGCCGATCCGTAACACAATCACTCGATCAATTTTCTTCGCTAATCTCCCTGCCAAAATAAACGTAATGGGTTGCATTACAACAACTGAAAGATTGTATATCGCCAGGTCCGTATAGCTACCTGATTGTTTCCACAAATAAACATTCACGAAAGTATTGGAAAGGGCAATACTAAGTGAATATAAGCCTCCGACAATTAATAACAGAATTAAATCTTTTGTTATATCCATCCCACTATAAAGGTTTTTGAGTTTCAGCATAGAAGAACTCCCCTTTTCTTCTCCTTAGCTTTGGTGAAGAAAAGAGATTTATACTTTAAATTTTTTCCTTTCCTAAAAGAGCATGCAAAAAGGCTGTCAAGTTGAACTCGACAGCCTTTTACGAAGAAAATTATTTATTTTGCCGCATCGTATTGCTTTTGTACAGCATCCCAGTTAACAACATTCCAGAACGCGCTCATATACTCAGGGCGACGATTTTGATATTTTAGATAGTATGCATGCTCCCATACATCAAGACCCAACAATGGTTTTTGCCCTTCCATTAATGGACTATCTTGGTTAGGAGTGCTTGTGATCTCAAGTCCTCCATTATTAACTACTAGCCAAGCCCAACCAGAACCAAAGCGGGCAGCACCAGCTGCTTGGAAATCTTCTTTAAATTGATCAAAGCTGCCAAATTTGCTAGTAATGGCTTCAGCCAAAGAACCTGTTGGTTCCCCACCACCATCAGGAGACAATAGTGTCCAGAACAATGAATGGTTTGCATGACCACCACCATTATTTCGTACAGCTGTACGAATAGATTCAGGAACCGAATCCAGATCAGAAATCAAATCTTCAACAGATTTGCTTGCTAAGTCCTCATGCCCCTCGAGAGCATCATTCAATTTCGTCACATATGTGTTATGGTGCTTCGTATGGTGAATGTTCATTGTTTCCTTATCAATATGAGGCTCCAATGCATCATATCCATAAGGTAATTGCGGTAATTCGTATGCCATTCATAATTCCTCCCTATGTAATATTTTGAATCAAAACGTGATTCAAGGTTTCCAATTTAAGGTTATCAGAACCGGTAACCGTATTCAAATAATTTGCTCATATTATTTCATAATCTTTTCTCTTGAATATCTCTTCAATCCCAATGATAATATCTTTAGCAATGAAAGAAATAGAAAGCGACGTGAATACAGTGAGAAATCTATCCATTTATACCTTATTCTATAAATCAATCTATTCCTTTAAGGATCTAGCAAAATTTCGTTTCCTTGATATTGGAAAAACAATCAAATACGTTTTTATACTAGCCATTATCTACTTTTTGCCCGCAATGATCAACCTATTACTGATCGATCGCGACTTTTCTCATCTAGCAACGAATTTCGACAAAGACAGTTTAGTGATTATTATTCCTATTTACCTTATTTTTACATATGTGCTCTACTCTGGATTGCTCTTTATAAAAATATCCATTCTAGCTGGGATTGCTCTTTTATTCGCAAAAGTGAGTCATCGTAAATTGCCTTATCGAAACGCTTGGCGATTGACAGCATTTAGTATCACCCTCCCTACCGTCCTATTTGCCCTCTTACCATTGGCAAGAATCGACATTCCACTTGGGATTATATATGATGTCGCCCTCTCTATCATTTATATCCTATTTGCTATTATCAAAACGCCTCGTTCGAAAAAATAATCATAATTTTACTCTTTCTATCATAAGCTGAATTAAGATGATAGAAAGGGTTATGTTCAATGAAAAAAATAATTGCTGTATTCGCTAGCCTTATTATTTTATATAGTGTTTATCATGATTTAACAGTGGGGGTACTTCCTGCTATTTCAGCCAACTCAACTATACAAGAAGATACGTCTATCCCTAAGGAAAAAGCAGAAGAGATGTTTACAGAAACCATACAGCCTGGTGATACTGTGCTATCTATATTAGAAACACATCAACAAGGAGCCTTACCTGTAGCCATCGAACAAATTGTGACTGATTTTGAACAATTAAATAATGGTGTCAAACCTGAACAAATTCAAATCGGGAAAACGTATACATTTCCAATCTATTCAGAAGTAACGGATTAAATCTGGGTAGAATGTTGTCAAATAGCCCAAAAGATTGCTACAATAGAATAGTAAGAGATTTTAAAAAGAATGTTTTAAAAAAGACATTACGTTTATTTCATTTTTCTGATGTAAAAAGGAGAGAAGAACCCTTGGGTGAAATCATACATCGTACAAAAACACGTCCCATCAAAGTGGGGAATTTAACGATTGGTGGCGCTGACCAAGTTATTATCCAAAGTATGACGACAACGAAAACTCATGATGTCGAGGCAACTGTAGCTGAAATTACTCGTTTAGAAGAAGCAGGCTGCCAAATTGTGCGCGTCGCTTGTCCTGATGAGCGAGCAGCAAACGCGATTTCTGAAATCAAAAAAAGAATTAATATTCCACTTGTTGTGGATATTCATTTTGATTATCGTCTTGCCTTGATTGCTATCGAGGGTGGTGCCGATAAGATTCGGATTAACCCTGGGAATATTGGCAAACGAGAAAGAGTTGAAGCAGTAGTGAAAGCAGCCAAGGCAAAAGGGATTCCAATTCGTATTGGTGTGAATGCCGGAAGTCTTGAAAGAAATATTCTAAAGAAATACGGATACCCTACTGCTGATGGAATGGTTGAAAGTGCCCTTCATCATATTAAAATTCTGGAAGACCTAGATTTCCATGATATTATTGTCTCTATGAAGGCTTCTGATGTAAATTTAGCCATTGAGGCATACGAAAAAGCCGCTAAAGCATTTGATTATCCCTTACATCTGGGAATCACAGAAAGTGGAACATTATTTGCTGGAACAGTCAAAAGTGCCGCTGGTCTCGGAGCGATTCTAAGCAAGGGAATCGGAAACACATTGAGAGTTTCTCTAAGTGCCGATCCTGTTGAAGAAGTTAAGGTAGCGAGAGAATTATTAAAATCTTTTGGCCTGATTGCGAATGCAGCCACATTAGTTTCTTGTCCAACTTGTGGAAGAATCGAAATCGACCTTATCAAAATCGCAAATGAGGTTGAGGAGTATTTGCAAACCATTAAGGCCCCTATTAAAGTCTCTGTATTAGGATGTGCTGTAAATGGTCCTGGTGAAGCAAGAGAAGCAGATATTGGCATCGCTGGTGCACGTGGCGAGGGATTACTCTTTAAAAAAGGAAAAACCGTAAGAAAGGTCCCTGAAGCCACAATGGTCGATGAATTAAAAAAGGAAATCGATAAAATGGCTGAGGATTACTATAAAAAACAAGAAGAAGAAAAACAAAAGAACTCCGCTAATATAGAGGTGAAAGAGGGTGTCTAATGACAGCCTCTTTCTTAACACAACAAGAAGTATTATCAGTGGAAGGAGATTTTATGAAGAAAAGATTTGGTATCGATATTGATGGAACAGTTACATGCCCAACATCGCTTATTCCACATATCAACAAGGCGTTTCAAATAAATATTACATTGGATGATTTAACAGAGTATGAGCTAACTGATTGTTTGGATTTACCGGAAGAGGCTGTTTCTGACTGGTATATCAACACAGAATCAGAAATTTGTGCACAGTCCCCCTTAGCAGACGGTGCAAAATCTATATTAAATGATTGGTTTTTCGAGTATGAATTATATTTTATAAGTGCTCGGAGTAATAGAGTGATGGATATAACGAAGACATGGTTTCTTGACAAAGAAATTGATTTTCACCATATTGAATTAATTGGTTCACATAACAAAGTAGGCACAGCTCGTAAATATGACATTGATCTATTTTTCGAAGACAAACATGATAATGCCGTCGCAATCTCAAACGAACTAGACATCCCTGTCATCCTATTTGATACACCATATAATCGCAAACCGATCCCCAAAAAAGTAATTCGAGTGCACAATTGGCAAGAAGCAAAAGATTGGGTCGATCAATGGATTGGGGCCTGTCCCCCAACGCGTTAAATCATTAACGTGATGGGGGTCAGGCCCCGTTACGTACAATTTGGGCATTTGCCGTAGATTTCAAATTTATGGTCCGCTACTTCAAATCCGTTCAAGTCTTCTGTGACAAAATCCATTGGGCAGGCTTCAATTGCTTTTGTCCGACCGCATTGCAGACAGATAAAATGATGATGGTGGTCGTGATTTGCACAGGTAAAGCGGAAATGTTTTTCTCCACTTAATTCTGTTGATTCTAGAATTTCTAATTCATCAAACAAGGAAAGATTTCGGTAAATAGTATCGAAGCTGAGTTGCGGAAAATCTCCCTGCATCTCCAATAATACCTCTCTCGCTGTTAGATATTTATTATGACTAGCAAAAATGTTCAGCATTTGCTCCCGTTTGTCCGTTATTTTATACCCTTTATTTTTCAACATGTCAATTGCTTCTGTTACATTCATGCTTTTTCACCTCTTAAATTCCATAATACACCTTTTGTTCGCAGACGTTTTAACAGAATAGTGATAAGTAAAATAAAAATAGATAAAACAACAATCGTTCCACCAGGTGCCAAATCCAGATAATAAGCGCTGGTTAAGCCGCCTATAACAGAAATTTCGCCGAATAGAATAGATAGCCAGATAGTTTGCTTAAAACCTCTAGCAATTCGCATACTTGCAGCAACCGGTAGTGTCATCAGTGCGGAAACAAGTAAAATTCCCACGATTCGCATCGAAGCCGCAATCACTAGTGCTGTCATCAGCATAAAAAGGAAATGAAGAAATTTAGCTGGTATCCCCGCTACTTTTGCATGTTCTTCATCAAAAGATAATAAAAACCACTCTTTATAGAGCAGAATGATAATCAATCCTACGAAAAAGGCAATTCCTAAAATAAGGTATAAATCCATTCTTGAAACGGCACTAACACTTCCAAATAAATAACTAAATAAATCTGTGTTAAACCCATCTGCCATCGAAATAAAAATAACGCTAACACCAATTCCACCCGACATAATGATAGGAATGGCCAGTTCCTGATAATGCTTATAAACTAATCGCAACCGTTCAATCAAAAGCGAACCAACGACGGAAAAGCCGACTCCTAAATAAAGAGGATTCATTCCCGCAAACGGCGGAAATGCTTTACTAAAATATAAACTTGTCGCAATTCCTGCTAATGTCACGTGACTCAATGCATCCGCGATTAAGGATAATCTTCTCACAACAATAAATGTGCCTAATAACGGAGCAATGAAACCAATTAACAAACCCGTTATAAATGTATTACGCAAAAACTCATATTGCAAGATGGCCTCAATCATATTTTCGCACCTTCTTGCTCATAATCATGATCGTGGAGTATAGCGTGCACATCATGATTATATACTGCAGACAAATCATCTGAATTAAATTTTTCAAATTCTCCTACATCGCCATGAAAATGCAATATCTTATTTAAACAAGCAACATGTGTCACTTTATCCGTCATTGTCCCAATATCATGTGTAACTAAAATTAAGGTAATTCCTTGTTCTTGATTTAATTGTACCAGCATATCATAGAAAGATCGAACATTTCTTTCATCAACGCCGACCGTCGGCTCATCCAAAATAAGAATATCAGGCTTTGAAACTAATGATCTAGCGATAAAGACACGCTGTTGTTGTCCACCTGATAGCTCTCCTATATTTCGTCGAACGAAATCCCCCATACCAACAGCGTCAATGGTCTCCATGATCAATTTTCTATGTTGGTCCTTTAAAACGCGAAATAATCCTAGCTTTCCAGTTAACCCACTTGCCACAACTTCAAACACAGTCGCTGGGAATCCACTATTAAAAGAATTCGCTTTTTGTGATACAAAACCAATTCGATTCCAATCTTTAAATTTTGCTATTGATTCATGAAAAAGCGATATTTCTCCAGTTTGAGGCTTAATCAAGCCCAGAATTAATTTTAATAAAGTCGATTTTCCAGATCCATTTGGACCAACTAATCCTAAAAAGTCCCCTTTATGAACAGATAAATTGATCTGCTCTAATACCCATTCACGTTCATAACGAAAGCTTACATCTTTTATATCAATCACTGACTTCGTCATTTATTTCATCCTTCATTCAATAAGAATCATTACGATTTATTATAGCAGTATACCATATTTCTATTTAATTTGTAAATAGTAGTTCTTCAGAGAGTGAACCTTGATTTGGATAGAAAGACTATGTTCACACCGCTTTGCAACGTAAACCAGTTATCCCACAAGCAAAATATATTATAGTTTCTTAAGCGTTTTTAAAAACAGGCACAAATATCTTGATAAAGCATACATATTTATGGGGAGTGATGATCTTGAAGTTGATTAAAAATATGGTTAATTTAAAGGTTAACATGATTACGGCTGAAGAATTACTAAAATACGCAAAACAATTTAATTTTGAGGTTTCGAGGGATGAAGCGGAAAAAGTTGCTGCATACTTAAGAGGAAAAAACTTAGATATTTTCGATGACCGAACTCGCTCACAAATCATACGCGAAATAGCCAAAATCGCCGGACCTAAAACGGCAAAAGAATTAAACAAATTATTTATCCAGTTTACAAGTTGAGAAGCAAATGTTCTGAGACAAAGAAAGGCGTTCTTTGCCTTTCATTGGCTCAGGTTATTATGCAGAACATCGGCTAAGTTCGCGCCGCCGATGAACTCGCTCCTGTGAACCGATGGCGCCTGGAGCTAGACACCAACTGCAAGGTAAGCTACTTATCCAAAAAGCTACAATTTCATAATTTCCTAAACCAGAACAAAACAGCAGGTGCTCATCCAAACTTTTTTATTATGGGGACATTTCTCTGTTTTAGAGATGTCCCCCCTCTTTATTCTTTACTGAGACATGATATCTTCCAATAGCTGCTCATTAAACTTGCCTTTTTTTAACATATCGATTTCATATTTATAAGGAGGCTTTTTATTCTTCTTATCTTCCCCAACATACGGTGTTTCTAATATTTTCGGAATATCTGTAAATTGCGGATGGTTAATAATATAATGTAGTGCAGGAAAGCCAATATGGCCAAGACCAATATTTTGATGGCGGTCTTTTCGGGCACCGCGTTCGTTTTTGCTATCATTAATATGCAATACTTTTATGCGATCTATTCCAATAGTACGATCGAATTCATCCAGTACTCCATCGAAATCTTGGACAATGTCATAACCCGCATCGTGAGTATGGCAAGTATCAAAACAAACTGATAGTTTATCATTTAAGTGGACGCCATCGAAAATTTTCGCCAGTTCCTCGAAAGAACGGCCACATTCAGAACCTTTTCCAGCCATTGTTTCAAGAGCAATTTGGACATTCTGATCAGCTGTTAGGACCTCATTTAACCCTTCAATGATCTTTTGAATTCCTTTTTCTGCTCCTTCTCCCACATGGGCGCCTGGATGTAACACAATTTGTTTAGCTCCAATTGCTTCTGTTCTTTCGATTTCGGACCGGAGAAAATTAACACCTAATTCAAATGTTTCAGGTTTAACGCTATTACCAATATTGATAATATAAGGGGTATGGACGATAATTTCATCTATTCCATTCTCTCTCATATGGGCTTGTCCCGCTTCAATGTTTAATTCTTCAATCTTTTTTCTTCTTGTATTTTGCGGAGCTCCTGTATAAATCATAAATGTATTAGCTCCATAAGATACGGCTTCTTCGCTTGACGCCAGCAACATTTTCTTGCCACTCATCGATACATGTGAACCAATTTTCAACATACCCACTCCCCCTTATTTCTTACGATTTTTTACTTTTTGCTCACGCTTCATAATCTGTTCTCTTTGTTTTTGCATCTTCTTCTTATAACCAGGCTTTACTTGTTTAGGTTTTCTTACAAGCTGCTTGGCTTTGAGTTCTTCCTCGGAAACTGACTTCAGACGCTTCTTTCTGCGATTTCGGTCTGTACTCTCTACCCAGTCGCCATGTTCAAAATCTAAATAGGTAAATGAAACCCCCATTTTTTCCAATTTAACCAAGGCATCATCATCACTAGGCTGATAAAGGGTAACCGCGATTCCCTTATTCCCTGCTCTTGCCGTTCTCCCAGCACGATGAATATAAAAATCAAGGTCCTTTGGCAATTCGTAATTAATAATATGACTTATACCTTGGATATCGATTCCTCTTGCCGCTAGATCTGTTGCAACAATATATTGAAAATCAAGCTGACGAATCTGCTTCATCATCCTTTTACGTTCACGGGGGCTGATATCACCATGAAGTCTCCCAACCTTTAAGCCTCTCTCAATCAATTGATCTGCAACAATGTCAGCCATTTGTTTTGTATTAACAAAAACAATTGCTAAGTACGGATTATACGATTGAAGCATGTCATGGATTAGTTCAACTTTTTCACGACTTTTTAATGGTACTAAAATATGTTCAATGTTTTCAGCCCCAATACTCTCGGGATTCACCTGTTCATATTTCGGATTTTCCATGTATTTCTTTAAAAAAGGTTTTATTTTTTCTGGAATTGTTGCAGAGAACACAAGCATTTGCAATTCATCCGGCATTCTAGCAGCTACCTGATCCACATCATGTAAAAAACCCATATCAAGCATAAGATCTGCTTCGTCTACGACAAGCGTATTTGCTTTATGAATAAAAAGTGCTTGTTCCCTGATCAAGTCATGAATGCGGCCTGGGGTTCCCACAATAATATGCGGCTGCTCTTTCAATCTGCCAACATCTCGCTGTTTGTCTGTACCCCCTATGAAACGCTTGGCCGTAATCGACTTGTCTTCATCATATTGTAAAACATTTAAAATCTCTTGATATATTTGATCAGCTAATTCTCTCGTTGGCACTGTAATAACAGCTTGAACATGTTTCTGTTCTGGTCTTATCGACTGTATAATCGGCAAGAGATAAGCATGCGTTTTCCCTGTACCTGTTTGGGATTGTCCAATCGCACTATGCCCCTGTAAAATCAGAGGGATCATTTTTTGCTGAATTTCAGTCGGTTGACGAAATCCCATTTCTTCAATGGCACGAACAATAAATGGTTGCAGCTTAAATTGTTTAAAATCGTTCATTTTTTCACTTCCTATAAGTAGGATCATCTCAAATATCTAATTATATACGAATTAGCATAGATTCACAAATATTGACCTTTCGGGGACTATTCTTCCTTTGTCCGAATAAATCACAACAAAGGCACGGCGATTATCCAAACTTTTCTTGGTCGTTTGCATAAATTAGCTATAGGAAGGGAGGTTATGTAATTGGCATTACGTAATCCAGGCCCAATGCCTCCACAAAGAATGGCATGGCCAGCACGCAATATGGGGCAATCAGGGATGTTTGGTCCAGGTGGTCCTCGAGGAATGCAGCCTTTCGGACAGCAACCTGGTCTACCTGCAAACAGAGGACTATTAGCAAAATTATTCTCAAGACAGGCTGCACCTGAAGCTGCAAATATGTTTGCAAGGTCCGCAGGCACAGAGACATCTTTGCTTCAGGGGCTTACGAATCCGCAAACAATTGGTAATTTCTTAGGGAAAACACAGAATGTATTAAATACAGCGCAGCAAATCGGACCACTTATACAGCAATATGGACCCATGGTAAAAAATCTTCCAGCCATGTGGCGGATCTATCAAGGGTTAACATCTTCAGAGAATAATGATGCTAAGGAACCCACTACGGAGGAACAATCGCTAGACGATGCCTTAGAACCAAAAACGGATGCATCGACTACGGAAACGAAGAAGAAAACAGAAACAGTTGCTCGTCAGAAAGAGCGAGAGATGGGAGTATCCGTACCAAAATTATATATTCCATCATAATAACGTTTTAAGGATGATTAAGGTTGAACACGCACCCTCAAACAGTAACGTCCTGTCGCTTCGTTGGCACTCATGCATCCTGTATGTCGAAACGTTGTTTTGACTAACATCCTATTGGCCTCCTGCGTTTGGCTTTTTTATCGATCTCCTTTATAATAGGTAAGGAGTTCAATAGATTACAGGCTAAAGCCTCTTGTCAGGAGGATTTAAATGAAAGTTATTAAGATTACCCCACGGGGTTACTGTTACGGTGTGGTAGATGCCATGGTTATCGCGCGAAATGCTTCTTTGGATAAAACCTTACCACGTCCCATCTACATTTTAGGGATGATTGTTCATAATAAACATGTCACTGATGCATTTGAAGAAGACGGAATTATCACTTTAGACGGGCCGAATCGAAAGGAAATCTTAGAAAAGGTTGATCAGGGTACTGTTATTTTCACCGCTCATGGGGTCTCCCCTGAAGTTCGTGAACTAGCAAAACAAAAAGGACTGACAACAATTGATGCCACCTGTCCGGATGTAACAGTCACCCATGACTTAATAAAAGAAAAAGAAAAAGAAGGTTATAACGTCATTTATATTGGTAAAAAAGGGCATCCTGAGCCTGAAGGTGCTGTTGGAGTCGCCCCCGATATCGTCCATCTGGTTGAGAGTTTGGATGATGTAGAAACACTAGACATTCAAAATGAAAAAATTATTGTCACAAATCAAACGACAATGAGTCAATGGGATGTCCAAACGATTATGGAAAAAGTACGAGATAAATATCCACATGTCGAGCAACATAAAGAAATTTGCCTTGCCACCCAAGTCAGACAAGAAGCAGTTGCCGATCAAGCAGGGGAAGCGGACGTACTTATTGTAGTTGGTGATCCAATGAGCAATAATTCAAATCGTTTAGCCCAGGTATCAAAGGAAATCGCCGGTACTGCCGCCTATCGAATAGCAGATGTATCGGAAATTCAAATTGAATGGATTTTAAAGGCAAAAACAGTAGCAATTACGGCTGGAGCGTCCACTCCGACGCCAATTGTCCGCGAGGTATTAAAGTTTTTAGAACAATTCGATCCCGCCGATCAAGCAACATGGGATCGCGAACACAAAGTACCTCTAAATAAAATCTTACCAAGAATTACAAAAACTTCACTTACTACCAGGTGACAAGAAAAGCGGAAGGCGCCCGCCTATCGGCGACAAGCAAATGTTCTGAGACAAAGAAAGGCGTTCTTTGCCTTTCATTGTCTCAGGTTATTTGACCTCGAGCCGATGGCGCCTGGAGCTAGACACCAACCGAAAGGTAAACAGTTATCCACAAGCCAAGAATTTTATAATTTCCCACTAGCGTTGCATAAAAAAGCGATAATAAAGTCAAGTGATTTGTTTTCTACGAGAGACGATATATAACTGAATATTCAGTTATATATCGTCTCTTTGCAAAAAAAAAAGGAGAATGGGAATTAAGGGTAGTCCTTCATCCATTTTTTTAGAATTTTATATTAAATAACCCAATATCATAATAGAAAATGTAGTATTAAAATCCGAACCATGTTGATTTCCGCTCCAGTCGGACGCTTTCCGCGGGCTTGGCTTCAGTCTCCTCGCCGCTATCGCGCCTGTGGGGCCTTCCGCTCAAGCTATTCCCGCAGGAG